>JAPLHP010000054.1 GCA_026389585.1 Chloroflexota bacterium
GCTGAGATGTTCCCCGAAATAGTGCCGGTGATCGAATCCAAAGGGCCATATTCAGGCCCGGTCCAGGTGGCAGCTCTAAGCCGCGATCAAGTTCTACCAGCACAAGGAGGCGAAGCCTGCGGACTATGTGTGACAATAGGCCAGTGTGGCAAATACAAGCCGTCGGCCAAATCTCCCATATCCGGCCTGTTCTACGTCGGCTTCGACGCAGGCAGCACCGCATTCATGGGTTCGCAGCAGGCGGTGGACTCTGGTTTGAAAGTAGCACCCCTGGTATATCACTATCACCTGGAAAAGAGGCAGTCAGCTTCATTCTAGAGAGCCGCTGCCCGTGAAATTCTAAGGGATAGTCTGGCTGATTTAGAGAGATGTCCTGCCTGTCTGGTTTGTCCCATTGTTTGTCCATATAGCCGGCAGTGGCTGCTCCTGCAAATCACCTCCTGCCGTTCGGATTGTATGGTGGACGCAGTGCACGCGCTGCTGCCACCTGTCATGCCCTGCCAACCGTGTCCCGGACAATGTCCAGACATCCCTTTTCAGGAAGTACCAGGAGTATTCAGAATAGCGGCGGCAGTGTGGTGAAAGGCTCACCTGGGTAGCAGGGCAGATAGCCGAGAGTATCACTTTCCCTACCACCGAATGACAATTGCTCCCCAGGTGAAACCAGCCCCAAAGGCTATCATCATGAGGAGATCGCCTTCCTGCAGGGTGCCTTGTTCTACTATCTCGCTCAGGGCGATGGGGATCGATGCTGCCGTCGTATTCCCGTAGCGCTGGATGTTGCTGTAGAATTTCTCTTCCGGGACCCCTAACTTTGCAGCAGCGAACTGGTTGATGCGAAGATTGGCCTGATGGGGCAAGAACAGATCGATATCCTCGACCTTGAGATTGCTGGCCCGTAATGCCTCATCAACCACTTCCGGAATCTTGGTCACCGCTACCCTGAAGACTTCCTTCCCCTGCATCTTGGGCCAGATCCGGCCGTCGTCAATAGTCTTGTGGGTGAGGTAGGGCTTCTCGCTGATATCAAAAACCTCCGCTCTCAGGATGTCTGCATATTTTCCGTCTGCGTGAAGATGTGTGGAGAGGATTCCCCGCGATGGATCCTCTGAGGGCCCCACAATCACCGCGCCTGCGCCGTCCCCGAATAACACCGCCACGTCGCGCCCTTCGTTGGTGAAATTCATTCCGCTGGAATGGATCTCTGCACCAACAACGAGAATCCTCTTGTACATACCGATCCTGACAAAGGCGTCAGCCACAGCGAGGCTGTAAATGAACCCGCTGCACTGGTTTCTGATATCCAGACAGCCGATTTCGGAAAGGCCCATTTTTCTCTGCAGATAGCAGCCGTTCCCCGGCATGTGGTGGTCAGGGCTCAGGGTGGCAAAGATGATGAAATCCAAATCCTCGGCCTTCATCCCGGCATTCTTCAGGGCCTCGCGGGAAGCTTCGAGGCCGAGATCCGAACAGTAAACCCCCTTCTCCGCAAAACGTCTTTCGACGATCCCGCTGCGCTTCTGGATCCATTCGTCACTGGTCTCAAACATCTTTGCCAGGTCAAAATTGGTCACGCGCCGTTCGGGGAGATACCGGCCCACTCCGAGGATTCTCGATCTTATCACGATAAAAGGCCCTCCTTGTTTACGTAATATACGCGGTGGCTGTTAATCAAACGCTCATCCTCTGCTAAACAAACCGACCACGAGTCTATCAAGCAGAAAGCCAGCGGTCAAGGCTGCCTGTCCCCGTTTGTAAAAAAAGGCCCGCCGTTTAATGGAATCCGGAAAGACTGGGTTTGTCCATCCGTTCGAAGTTGTGCCAGGAATCAATCCAGCGGATGGTGCCGGAACTGGAGCGCATAGCCAGGGACTGTGTCTGTGCTCCGCCCCTGAAGTAACGTACCCCCTTCAGTAATTCGCCGGTGCTAACCCCAGTGGCAGCAAAGAACACATCCTCACTATTTACCAGGTCCTCCATTTTGTAGACCTTGTCAAGATTGACCCCCTCGGCTATGGCTGCTTTTCTTTCCTTTTCATCACGAGGCCAGGCCTTGCATTGAATACCGCCCCCGATACAATGTATGGCCGCAGCGGAGAGGACTCCCTCTGGCGTGCCCCCGATGCCCATGAGGACATCGACCCCTGTTTCGGGCAGAGCGGCCTGTATACTCGCCGCGACATCACCATCTGAAATCAGTTTGATCCGGGCGCCCGCACTCCTGATCTCAGACAGCAACTGCTCGTGGCGCGGCCTGTCCAAGACTACCACGGTAATCTCCGATACCTTTCTTTTCTTGGCTTTGGCGATGTTCTACAAGTTTTCCGCCACCGATGCGTCAATATCCACAAAGTCCTTTGCCTCACGTCCGGTGACAATCTTATTCACATACACTAATTGTCTGGGGCAGTTCATCGTCCCCCTGGCCGAGAGCGCCACGGCGGAGATGGCTCCGGGAAGACCCTTCGCCACCAGAGTGGTGCCGTCAATCGGATCAACAGCAATATCAACCTGTAACTCCGAGCCATCGCCGATCCGCTCTCCGATATATAACATGGGAGCCTCGTCCTTCTCCCCCTCTCCGATGACCACAATCCCATCCATCCGAACATGGCCCAGGACATGACGCATGGCATTCACCGCTGCCCCGTCCACCAGATTTTTGTCGCCCTTGCCCAGATGGCGGGCGGCAGCCATGGCTGCTGTTTCGGTGACACGCACCAACTCCATGGCTACATTGCGTTCAATAAGCTGGTGAGGATGTGTATCTTTCATAATTAACCCTCCACTACAAAAAATGAAAAGACCAAGAACTGTAATGCTGTCATGATAATTCAAATGCACGGTGGGTTCAACAAATCATCAGATCGCTACCCAAAAAGGACTAGAACCAGGAATCTGCGCCTGAAGCGTATGTCTTTCAGACTATCCGTCACCCGATTTCCACAGGAACCCTTGCCAATACATCGGATGGCGGGTAGAATACCTTTTGGAAAGTAGGCGAGCGGTCCCTGCCTTTTTTACCGTTTGATCGGGGCCTGGCTCTCCGTTGAGGAGGAAAAGATGGCTGCAAAACAGGATAATGTTCGTTGGGATGCTGAAGTAGACGTCATCGTCGTCGGGTTCGGCGGGGCGGGCGCATGCGCGGCGCTGGAGGCAGCTCAAAAGGGGGCCTCAGTGCTGGTGCTGGACTGCTTCCACGGCGGTGGGGCCACGGCTGCCAGCGGCGCTGTCATCTATGCCGGGGGCGGGACGCCGTATCAGAAAGCAGCAGGTTTCGACGACACGCCCGAGGAAATGTACAAGTACCTGAAACAGGAGATCGGCGAAGGCGTTATGTCGGACGAAACTCTGCGCCGCTTCTGCGAGGGATCGGCCGCAGATATCCAGTGGCTGGTAGAGGCTGGCGTTCCATTTGAAGGATCGCTGTGCCCGTTCAAGACGTCCTACCCTACTGATCTCTACTATCTTTATTATTCCGGAAGCGAGAATAACGGCGCCTACAAGGCCAAAGCGAAGCCGGCGCCGCGCGGCCACCGCGCCAAAGGGCCAGGCATCTCCGGTCTGACGCTGTTCCATAGTCTGGAAAAGACAGTTCGCAAGAGCGACAAGATCCAGGTCCGGTGCCAGACCAAGGTAATGAAGCTCATCCAGGCGGAGGACGGCCGAGTGATAGGTGTGGAAGCGCGTTCGATACCGCCAAGCTCGATATTCCTCAGGCGCTTCCATGGCGGTATCACCTGGATAAACGCCAAGCTCAATACCTATATGCCTCCGATGGCGATGCTGCTGAATCAGCTGGCCACGGGGATCGCAATGGTGCGCGCCCGCCCCTACAACGCAAGAGCCCGCAAAGGTGTCATCCTGGCAGCCGGCGGTTTCATCTTCAACAAGAAGCGGGTCCGTGAGTGCAACAGCCTGTTCAGCACATGCATGCCGTTAGGCACCTATGCCGACGACGGCTCGGGGATCTCAATGGGGGAGAGCGCTGGCGGGATCACATCGCGTATGGACAAGATGGCGGCATGGACCTTCTACGTTCCGCCCGAGGCGCTGATGCAGGGGGTTCTGGTGAGTAAAGACGGGAAGCGCCTCTGCAGTGAGGACCTGTACGGCGCCAAGCAGGGCGAGTACATAACAACGAAGGGTAACGGCTGCGCCTACCTCATCATCGACAGCAAGACAATGGAGGAAGCAAAGAGCCATTTCAAGGACCAGTGCGCCTTCTTCCAGAAGCTGGCCATGACGCCCATGCTGCGATTCGGCCGCAAGAAGGCTCCCTCATTTGAGAAACTGGCCAAGAAGATTAGCGTATCCGTGGAGGGCCTCGAAGCGACGATGAAGCAGTACAACGAGATTGCGAAGAGCGGCCAGCCCGATCCGCTGGGCAAGTTCCCAAAGCGTTTCGTGGCCCAGGACACGCCTCCGTTCTACGCGCTGGATATCTCCCTCCAGGGCTACTCTTCCACCTTCACCAAGGGGGGCTTGCCTACAGCAGCCATCACTCTGGGTGGCCTTGTGGTGAACGAGAAGACGGGCGAGGTAGTGAAGAAGGATGGATCGTCCATCGAGGGCCTGTATGCCGCCGGACGGACTGCCGTAGGCCTCTGCGGCAACGGCTATTTCGCCAGCGGGACTTCCATCGCAGACTGCGTGTTCGCCGGCCGCCGTGCCGCCCGGCATGCAGTCAGCCTGCCGGCGAAGTAGTAACGGACGGGCCCCGGCCTGACGGTTGACAGACAGGAACCGCTGATTATCAGCGCTGATTCTGCGCTATGCCTCTGATGGTGCATGCACGCGGGAAAGCCTGTCAGGGTAGGCCTGATTGTAGTCGATCAGCTTCCGAATTGCTGCGGCTGCTCCCCGCATGGAGACGAAAAGGGGCAGACCGAATTCCGCGCAGAGCGCCCGCACTTCGGCCGAGGCCTGCCGCGTCTGGTCATTCCCCATGGAGTGAATCACCACCGCCTTTGGCAGTTCACATGCTTTTGCTGCCAGTACCAGCGATCCTGTCCCGCCTGCAACTCTTTGACGCTCCACCGGCAAGGGGTTTACGTCAAGGCCATGATGGTACACCACCAGATCAAGTCCGGGCCATTCCTGCAAAGCTGCGTTCAGCCGGCTCCAACGCGGCGTAAGTCCTGCCGCTGCCCTTTCCCTCAGGTATTCAGCAGGATTGCGGTTTCCCATGCTGCTAATGAGTTCGAAACCGTCGATAGCAGCCATCGGGCCAGCGTCGATCGGGTTGCGGAGCATGCTATTGGCCAGATCGATAAACTCCTTCAGTTTTTCCCTCATCTCCTCCGGTACGGGAAGCAGCCGCAACCCTGCGCTCTCGATCTCATCAGTGGCCATGACACTGGCCCCGCCCCCGTATCCCACAACACAGGTGTTCAGACCTTTGGGGGGCCTCACGCGCAGCAGCGCGACGAGCATATCCACCATCTCTTCGACGCTGTAAACCCGTATCGCCCCGGCCTGCCTGATAAGGGTGTCCCAGACTACATCGGTTCCAGCCAGAGACCCTGTATGTGAAGCGGCAGCCCTCAGCCCGCCCCCGGTAAAGCCTCCTTTGAAGACCACCACCGGCTTGGCAGCGGCTGCTTTGTTCAGCGCCTTAATCAGGCGCGCGCCATCCTTAACGCCCTCGATGTATGCTGCAATCACCCTGGTTTCAGGGTCCTCCGCAAAATAATCCAGCAGGTCGCATTCGTTGATGTCGCAGGCATTGCCGTAGCTGACCACCTTGCTGAAACGGAGTCCGCGGGCAGCTGCATGCCGTACTCCATAGCTGACATTCCCGCCGCTCTGGCAAAGATATCCTACAGGCCCCGCCTCCATGGGGAAGTCAGGGCTGAGGCCTATCCGGCCTCCGGGGTAGTAGATACCCAGGCAGTTGGGGCCAATGATGCGCATGTTGCCCTGCTGGGCTATCTCCACCAGCCTGTTCTGCAGTTCAATGCGGTCAGGCTCACCGGTTTCGGCATAGCCGGATGAAAAGACGTGCACCACCTTAACCCCGATATTCCGGCACTCCTCCATCAGCTTCGGGGTGTAGGGAGCTGGAATAGAGACGACAACATGATCCACCGGCCCCGGGATATCCTTCAAGGTGCGGTAGATGGGAAGTCCTTCCATCTCGCCTCCCTTTGGATTCACCAGGTAGATCTGTCCGGGGTACCCTTTGTGAAGCAGAGAGTCCAGGTAGAGCATCTTGATCCATATCTTGGGAAAGTCAGCCGAGATGCCCACAACGGCAATCGAACGGGGATGGAAGATGTAGTCCAGGGGATGCGGGTTGCGCCGGCCGCCGGGGAGTGCAGTAGTACTCAATCTTTCCAATTCCTGTAGATCGTATGTATCGAATGGCTGATGCCAGGGACAAAGCAGAGACAGGCCACTCTCACAAGTCCATGCGTCTGCCCGTATTATCCAAGCTGAGAATGATAGTCCCCCTGTGCTTGCTTTGTCAAAACGCTGCTGCCCCTCCAGCCATGGAGTTCTGTCTGATGCCCATACGGAAAGAGCTCCAATAGCCATGTGAAGAGGTGTGTGAATACAGGTGACCGGGTTATACTGACGGGCCGGGACTGCTCACGGCCTGATGGCACAGGTAGATCAACTTGCAGTTGATCTCAATCTCATCCCCCGGGGTAGCAAAAGGAACATCTACCCCGAAGTGTTCTGTCAGCCTGCTATCGAAAACCGCCTCTGGGAATCTATTCCTCATTTCCGTAACGAGAGTGTTCAGGTTTTCGAGAGAGGCGGCCATCTTCGCTCCCAGTCCCGAATAATCGAAGTCAAGTTGGAAGATCTCCACGCTGGGCTCCGGCGACTTCCGGTCGTACAGCCTCACAAAACAGTCAGTTTGAACGGGCTGATTCTTGCTTTTCTCTTCAACCCTACGCCAGATAGGAATGCCGCCCGTCAGCAATGTTGCGGGCAAACTGAACTTCATCTTGCTACTTGTGGTCTCTTCCTCGGTGTGGGTTTGCACCCTACCCTTGAGTATCAGGAACACACTGTGTGCCTCTATCACTCTCGCCTGCCGGCCCCTGTCCCGGAATGTGGTTTCTCCTTCCCCCAGTTCCAGAGTGTGTGCCCTGAATCTCCCCGAAGAAGGCTGGCGAAGCTCCGAATCATGGCACACCACTGCTACCAGTCCCAGAGATCTCAGGCTTTGAGCGATTGACTCCGCTGACTGGAGGGTTTGGTAATGGCCGACTATCCTCGGAATCTTCGCGCCCAGGAGAAGGCGTGTCCCGAAAAGGTCCTTATTGACGATGGCTGCAACTTTCTCTGCAAGACCTGCCTCAAGCGCATCTGGCGGAGCTATTGCTATGTGCACCATGTCATGTCCAGTCATCAGCATGCCTGCATGGGGGACAGCGGCCCCATGTCACCATACCACGTTTCCGGCAAAATGGTAAGGGGTGCTGAACAAGGCTTTCGGCTCTCTTGCCACAGGGCAAAAGAAGGCAAAGGGATGGAACCAGTTTGACTGACCGGGAACGGCATTATAGACTGGGGTACAATTCGACCCCATCATATTTAAGAGGGAAGAGCAGAGGGCCTGTCTGATGAACCGCTCACCATGGCAGATTGGGCAAAAGCACTGTCCCAAGTGCGGCCGGTCGCTGCTGCGGCTGATGTACTTCGGTTGGGGTCTGCCTCCGTGGCGATGTCCTGGCTGCGATTCAGTCCTCGGTTTTGACTCCTGGCGAAGGCTCACGGCGGCGGTGATTTCAATAGCCGCAATAGTCTACGTCTTCTTCAGCGGATGGCCGGGCTGGGCGAGAGTAGTGACAGTGATCGGCGCTATTGCACTGTCCCTGCTCTGGTTCGACTCTATCGTGTTGAGGAAGGAAGAGTAGTGCCTGGTTGCACAAATCGGCGTAACAATCGAGATTCTTCGCTGCGCTCAGAATGACACAGTGGGCAATATGTCACCATGACTTTTATGCGGTTTGTCACCCTGAGCGAAGGCGAAGGGTCTCCGCTCACAAAGAGAATGGCGCCTATTCTTGCAACCAAGCACTAGATGGGCTCTCTTTTAGTTTTTCCACGATGATACGACGCCTCATCTGTGGGGTAAGCTTCTCCAGGGTTTTGGCAGCATCCCTGCTCAAAACAAGCTTATACATCATATCTTCGCCTTAAGTTCATCCAGAGAGACAAACTCTTCTTTCCTGCCCTTAGTCCAAGCCTTGCGGGACCGCCTTATCTGTTGGGCCATCTCTGTGTTGCCCAGGATCTCTGCAGTTGCCTCCCATTCCTCTCTTGTCTTGAGATAGACAGCAAAATCAGCCAGAACCTTGAGTCTCTCCTCAGAAAGCGATTCCATCTCTTCTAGCAGTCTATTGATGATGAAGCTCTTGACGGTGGGGATAGGCATTAATCTATATTGCCTCTTTTATCTTGGCGATGAGCTTCCCGGCTTGTTCCAGGATGTCGGCTATCTCCTCTCTGGGGTAGTCAACAGGAGGGCCGGGTGGGTAACGATCTTCCAGATAAAAAGCAGAAACTATTCTGGCAAAATCCAGGAACTGCTCAAAGGCCTTGTCGTAGCTTGTCACCTCGCTGACTAACACTTCCAGATCGTGGGTTTTCTGGAGCTTCCAGCCATAGGCTAAAAGATAGCCCTTAAGGTACTTCTCAGCAGCCTGCTGGGCAAGAACAGCAATCGTATCACCATGTCCACCTTGTTGGAAGAGAAGCCTGGCGCTTTGCAGATCATGATCCCCTCACGTAAACCACTCCAATCTGATCTTTCTCTTATCCTGTTTGTCTGGCATAGAGCACTTCCCCCTTGGTCAGAACATCTTCTACAAAATCGTCGCCCAGGGCAAGGCGTTCCTCCAGCTCTATGGGAGTATAGATCAGGGCGAAATTGGGATACGGCGTTTGGGGTCATAAATGAGCCTTTTGACTTCCACAAAGCGGTCAACCCGCCTGCTATCTGTCTCTTTTACTATCAGCAGGTCTATATCGCTATCCTCAGTGGGCTTGCCATAAGCATATGACCCATAGAGGATGATCTTCTCTGGCTCATACCTCTCCTTGATCTGGTCAACAATGTCCAGAATGAGCTTCCTAGTCTTTCTATCCTTGACCATCGATACACTCTCTATTCTCGCCTTCCAGATGAAGAGCTACGGCCTCCCGGAGGTTCTTGAGGGTCTGGTCTAAGGGTTTTGCCCCGGGTTATCACAGCGATATCGACACACTCGGCGACGTAGTGGGTATCCCCCTGCCAGACAAAGGCCTTTACAGTACTTTGTTGGGTCATAACAACTGCGCCTTTCCCAGTTTTAGCAGGTATTTGATACTCAGGTCAATCCCCTGCTTTGATTCCCCGAAATGCCTCCTATTAGTGAAACTACAGCGGCCTGCGCCCCGTGGCTTTCTCGTAGACCCCGACGATGAAGCCCTTCTCAGAAGGGGCAGGGGGAAGTTCCTCCCCCGCAGGCGGTTGCCGAAGCGGTACTCCGGGTCGGTGAGCACGCACTCGCTCCCCATTCTACGGATTCTTTTCAGGTGGAATGGTCTTCTCTAACTCTGCAATGAGAGATGGCAGGTCCTGAGTGATGATCTCCCAGAGGATATCGAAGTCCACTGCATCATAGCCGTGGATCAGCCGGTTGCGCAAACTGACAATCTCTGGCCACGGTATAGTGGGATAGTGAGTCCGTTCATCCGAAGTCATACGGCTCGCCGCCTCGCCAACGATCTCCAGAAGACGAACCAGCGACAGGTTAAGCTTGCGGTCCCTATCAAGGTCACTCCGCGTCTTGCCCTGTGCCATATCGGCTGCCTCTCTGGCATGATCCAGCATGTGATGCAGGAGGACGATGTCTTCATGGCGCGACATATAGAGCCTCCGCATCGGCTATGACCTGCTCTCGGAAATAGCGGCTGAGGAATTCCAGCGTATTCAGATCCACCTTCTGCCCCAGCAGTTCGGAAAGTTCCCTCTCCATTGTAAAGAAGGCAAGACCCGGCATATGTCCCGTCTCAAACTCCACCAGCACATCAACATCGCTGCCGGGGCCGAAATCCTCCCGCAGGACCGAGCCGAAGATGGCCAGTTTACGAATATGATGCTTGCGACAGAATTCAGCAATCTTATTCTTGGGGAACTTGACACCTGCCTTACTCATCACTGTACCTCAATTCTCTCTTGTTTTGAATTCAGCTAGAGATCAGTCTCACAACAGCCTTCCCCAGTTTTAGCAGGTATTTGATACTCAGGTCAATCCCCGCCGTGATTTCCACGCAATGCTTGAATATGCATAGCCAGTTTCACCGTTCGGGGGGATATTACCTATAGCAGTGAAACTGCAGCCTCCGAGGCCCAGTCATCAGTTTAGCGGCGAAACAGGTTCTCGACTCCTCTGTAAGTCTTCTCGCTGCGGCGGCGGATTCCCCAACTTCTATATGATTGTTTTCTTCATCAACGCAGAGTCTAACCTCGAACACGGGCCGCTCGCCGGTGCTCATAATCTTTCAGACTGATGGCCTCTTCCTCCGGTGCAGAGAGGCATTCCTTCATGGGCAGCATGTCCTTCAGGGCTTCGATCTTCCTCATCAATGCCCCGTATTCATCATAGCGTGCAATAACAGCCTTTGGTTTGCCATACTGGGTGACGTGCAGGGGCACACCCTGTTGCTCCAGTTCAGCTATCAGAGCACCCGGCTTCACCTTGAGCTCACTGGGGGTCACGATGCGAGTAGGCATGAGAACAACACCTCCTCGCTGTCCCTATTTCCTTGGATATTGTACCCAACTTTGTACTAAATGTTAACCAATTGGGCTAAGGGAGGGAATAGAAAGTTGATCTCAAACGATGAAAATGGGTAGCAATTGGCCGCGCCCGGGATACTGCTGGTATTTGCGCTGTGGATCAGTGGACGACTGGTGGTTGCGCGGCTGGCAGTGGGATGGGCTTCTTAAACATGCGGAATATCAAGCGGTTGCTCTGTTGGGGGAAATTCTTTTCTGCGCCGCAGTTCTTGCACGTAGCATGATATAGGCCGTTTGTCGTTAGAGTGTCGATGAGCCAATGATGGGCGACAACACATGTCTCCATACAATTGCCCTCTTCCTCCGGAAAACGCCGGTTTACAGGATGATACAGTTACCTGCTAAGAACAGCAGAGGGCGGTGTTAACCGCCCTCTGCTCGCTGCGATCAACGTCGCTGGCTTTCAGGTCTTTTGCCGTAGCAATCTCTGCAATAGACAGGTCTGCCTCCGCGCGGCTCAAAGGGAACCTCTGTTTGCTTGCCACACTCGGCGCACACCACAGGGAACATCTGCCGGTTGGCTCCACTGTTGCCGCCCGAGAAGCTGCTGCCCTGGGGTTTCCTGGCTGCGCGGCACGCTGTGCAGCGCTTAGGTTCGTTGGTATAGCCCCTCTGGGCAAACGCTTCCTGCTCGCTGACACTGAAGGTAAAATCGGACCCGCAGTCAGAACACTTGATGGTCTTGTCCACAAAGCTCATTGGATGACCTCCTTTCTTTCATATTTGGCCAGACTTGGGTCATCCAGAGCCCGTGGCTGCACTCGGGGAGGGCTAACAGACTATTGATAACCTAAACTGACACCAGTCCTGTTATGCTAACACATCGAAGAGGAATATGCAATTGGAGATCAAAACCCAAATCCACCACCTGTTTTCGTTATCGGTGTGGTGAGAGGCTTGGTGTGGTCTTGGAGCGGGGATATGCCCCGTAAGCAGAAGCTGGGGGTTGCTATCGGAGGACTTTCCCCACTCCTAGCGGCCAAGGAATGCCGAAAAGGGCTGCCTGCAGCCAAAAAAGCGCACTATTCCCCCTTCCGCCTGAATGGCATCACTCTTTCGCTGGTCACTTATCGGCCAGTATCATGGCGGTCC
>JAPLHP010000055.1 GCA_026389585.1 Chloroflexota bacterium
TCTTGGCCTTCCTTGAGGGAAGAATAGTCCACACCTTCGAGCTGACTCTGATGAAAGAAGAGGTCTTTCCCTTCCTCAGTTTGGATAAACCCATAGCCCTTGTCTCCAATTAGTTTCTTGATTGTACCCTTCGCCATAGCATAGCCCCTTTCTATCTGCCACTTAGAAGCGGAAGTACCATCAGCAGATTGCCTTCAGTGACATGATACACCCACAACCTCAGCTTGGATACAAAAGAGGGGCCTGACAGCTTGAAGTTCTACAAGTTTCTGTTGTCCAAACGGGTTTATCTTCTAAGCATGGCAGCTTGTAGTCGTAGATTTTGCTCCGATGTATCTGAACTAAATAAGGATGGCTGGTCAGTCAGCAACATGACTCAGACCCCAGAGTCATGTTCACCCCCCCTTCCAATAAGATTGAACTGACTGCCAGCCATTTGGTTGGTAGGCTGCTCTTCCTGTGAATGGATAACCGCAGCCTTCCGTGTTCCAGATCTTGTCTTTCTCCTCCCTCCTTTTGTTTGTTGGGTCTGGTTCCATGCTGATTAGGAGTGAGTATCACATCGCACTACGAATATCGTGGTAAGATTGTACCGCGCCATGCATAGACTTGTCAAGTTTACTATGCACGAGCATAACGTTTGGGGAAAGGTTGATGGTTGGTAGATGTGGACATAATGTGCATGGTTTCAGAGTTCCAGAAAGGTATTGATCAGGACAGACTGAAGTTCTACAAGGCTGGTGGGGTGGCTTGGATACAAAGGGGGAAGTCCATCAGAACAACGACCAAGCTGACCTGCGGCTATGGAGCGCAGTGGAACTGCGGTCAGGTGCAGCGCCTTGCTATGCCGTTCCAATTGGTTACTTGGTCTTGAAACCCTTAAGCCTTGTATGTTCGATAAGTTGATCAAGCGTCTTGAGCGTGAATACCTTGCCTCTAGTCGCGAGGATCATCTTTTTCATGTCTTCACGACGAACGCCGAAACCTCGTCCGCCTATACAGGCGATGACCTCATATTTTGGGCTGTCTGCCGACCGACCGGCGAGGCTCAATTCGCCGAGGTGCTGAATGCGAGTTACCTTGTCTCGAGCTGTGCCGTCGTCTTCGCTAATCTTCGCTTCAATGATGACCTGCGGGTTAAACTCGCTCGGAATAATGAAATCGGGAGACTGATCGAACCCCTCGATACGTTCCGCCCGCTTCGTCTTACGGTAACTGATGCTGGCCTTTGTCAGCACGTCCTCGATGGCCGATTCAAGGCTGTCACCGACCAACTCGCTGACCGAATCGCGTTGACCCGCAAAAGGCCTCCCGAGACAACGCTCGTAGTGAAGCATGGCATAGGGTACCCCCATGCCCGCGATGCTCTTTATGCTGTCGAGTCCGCGACTGGTATCGGCCTTGTTCAAACGATGCAGTTGATCGCCCTCAACTTGCGGCACACCTTCAGCGAGCATCAGACAAGCCGTTTCCACTAACGCTTTTAGCCTTTCCTCGGTTACTCCGTTTGCGTTGAGCGGCGTTTCCGGCGACATCCTGATTTTTCTGTCGATGGTCCTGACAAAACCCTGCGCAACGTTCACGCCGGTTCGCTGGGTCGTCACATAACCCCATTCCGGCGGTGTAAAGCCGAGCATTGTGCGCAGAACCACGATGGAAATGGGCTCCGCCAATGCTGCGGGCAGCACCTTCGTCGTTTCGAGATCGGAGAAGCCCTTTGTCGCGGTCTTAAGCGCCTCGTATCCTCGTTCAAATGCCGGATACTCGACGAACCCAACACCCTTTGGCATTACGAGGAATTCCGACTCCAGGCACGAGAAAACGGCATCAACATACCCTTCCGCATCTCGCAGTATTTCTTCAAAGGGCGCTTCAAAAGGATACTTCGGCATAAGAGCCTCCATATTTTTCGATGTTTTCGCGCACTGTGAACAAGGGCACGCCTCGGAACGAATCTTCCGGTTCAAGAAGGCGTTTCTCGATTTCGGCCCATCCTCCAAATCTCACAATCCAGGATGATACCGCAGACAAGCGCTTGTTGATATCAGCGTTCTTGTTCCAGGACTTGCGAAGGTTCCATATTGCTAGACGGATGAGATGTCCGTAGACAATGCACCTCTTGTCTCCGGTCGTAGGCTTGACATTCCCTAAGCGCAGTTTGGCCAAATCCTCATTTGCGAGTTCGGCGACGCGATCTATTGAATCTACCACCCATTTCCGAGGCACCGTGCCGGTTGATCTACATACGAAAACAGTGTCGATGATCGAGGAGCCGGTTCCGTTGATATGGATGGAAGCTCGCATTTCCGCAGGGCAAGGCAAGGAGGCCGAGCAGGTCAAACCGGCGTCGAGGATGGCGACCGCTAGCGGGTGATATGCCGCAAGATCGTTGTGGTGATAGGTGAAAGCGAGCGGTGCTCCAGGCTTAAGGGCCATTGCCATCTTCTGAAAGACGGATGACAGGCCTTGAGCAAAGTGATCAAGCCCCCTGCCCATGTCTTCGTTGCCGGTCAACTCCTGGGGGTTGCGTGTCGAAAGATTGGCAAATGCATCGGCCTCAGTGAGTATGAGACGACGGAGCCACACGTAACAGAAATCCATCAATTCAGCATATTGAACGTTTCCGTAATAAGGAGGATCGGTGAGGACCGCATCCAACGAAAACGGGGGCAGATCCGCTTGAGCGGCATCATTGCAGTGTAGCGCAACACTCCGCCTTTCAGCCCGTTGCTTGCCGTTTGGATTGTCGCCGATCCATTCCCCCTTGATCGAAACGATTTCCTTTTTCCCCCCCCGATGTCTGATTTCGAACGGACTGTCGCAGTAGGCCTTTGCCTTACGGAATTTCTCGATGATATTTGCCCAGCCGCCGCTGCCTACACAGATGCTCTTGTTCGGCTCAACTATTCCGAGAAAATTGGACTCACACTGAATGAGCCCCACTGGGAACCCATGAACCGAGAAAATATCAAGCGATTTCAGCGCCATGGTGTCATATCGGCAAAGCATGTTCTGGTAGCGCAACAGATCTGAAAGATTGGTCGCAAGAGAGTTCCTGATGCGCTCATTATTTGTACGGGCAATCATCTGGGCGGACAATTCCAATCCGAGGAGTTGCCGGGCATTGAACATTTCCCGGTAGCGGTTATACCCCCAGCGATGAAGCCGATTTGTCTCGTCACCGGAGGGGATGCTATCGTCAGGAACATACATTGCGCGCATTCCTGCCCATTGTTCTTCGGCCTGACATGCCTTAGCCAAATCCTGGGAATCCGGAGCCTTGAAGAATCTGCCGGTGAGGTGTCCTTTGCAGGATGGGCAGTAATATTCAAGCGCGAAAAGTCGATGCCGTGGCGCTCCCAATAACTTGTTGGGAAACGTATTGATGGTCCCGCAGTCGGAGCATTTGCAGCGGCCGTGCTTTGCGGGGCCTTCCAGTGAGAGCCTAGCGCCACAATGCTGGCAATCCCCCAGCGTTTTTCGGTCGACCGTTTCGGTCAATTGCCCACATGTATGACATAGGAAGACATTTTTGGGATGTCTTGAGTCGGAAGCCAGAAGATAGCCGGGGAACAAGTCGATGGTTTTGTCACATCTCTGACAGGAAATCGTTTTCACCCAAAGGAAATACTTGACGTGCGCATCCTCATTTCCGCAAGAAACACATCGTGTACAGTAAAGATGCCCGATCTCCTTCTCCAACTGCCAGCGCAATGAATTAGCCACCTGAAGATACTCCTCCAAGTCGAGATGTTCGATCTCCTGTTTGACGATCCAGTAGGCCATGGGGTTGATGTCGAATCCGGTGATATCACAGCCGAGCCTGTTGGCCTCTATAAGTGGAGTGCCGCCACCCATGAATGGATCGGCGACTTTGATCTCTCTCAGACTGTTTGCCTGGTAAAAGGTCTCCTGTAGGGGCTTATCAAGAAATTCGGAAAGCAACAAGCCGCGGAACAGTGTTCCTGGTCTTCGAGCAAACCACTTATGGACTGCGATAATTGGCCTGTAGTTCTGCTGAATCTGCTTTTCACGCAGAGCAAGGTCAGCTATGAACGAGATGTCGAAATTCCTCTCTATCACAGTCAGGAGCCTTTCACGGCAGTATGCTTCTTAGACGGCCCAACATTCCCTTCTCTACTGCTGCAGCAGTTGTGCGAATGGTACATGAGAATTAGGGACAGTGTCAAAAGCAAGTCTGTTTGACAAGATGTGATATGGTGCTGACCTGCACCCGATCGTCATGCCAACCCAACCTCAGCTTGGATATAAAGCGCAAAGGAAGAGGCTGTTGAGCCTCTCCTCTCCCCTCACGCCGGGGTTCTGAAGGCCGCTCAGTTGCCCTTCTTTGCCCGGTATTTCATCTTCCTCCAGGACTGCTTTACTTACTCAATCTCGGCTTCCCATCCATCTGCTCGTAATGCCTTCGCAGCAGCTTTTGCAGCAGGCTTGGTATCGTAAGCCCCCTCCAGTGTCCAAGTATGTCCGTCCCATTTCCAGGCTTTCTGTGCCATCTTACTTCCCCCTTGTTCTTACAGCTTTCCTTACCAACCGATTGCCCCACCGATGAATAGACCTTCCTCCAGTCCTGGCATGTCTTGCCTCTAAGGAGCCGGAAAGTCGCTCAGTTTCTGACTGAGACTTTGTTTAAGGGGCTTCGGTGCCACTTTCTTGTAGACCCCGAAGTAGAATAGCGCCGCCAAGCTGATGTTGGGAGATATGATTTACGCATAGGATTCCTGCTCCTATTGCATATTATGCGGCGGATGTGTTAGCATAGCAGCACTGGTTTCAGTTTAGGTTGTCAATAGTCTGTTAGCCCTCCCCGAGTGCAGCCACTGGCTCTGGATGACCCGACTCTAGCCAAATATCTCAAGGAAGGAGGTCATCCCATGAGCTTTGTGGACAAGTCCCTCAAGTGCTTTGACTGCGAGTCTGCTTTCACCTTCAGCATCAGCGAACAGGAGCTGTTTGCCACGAAAGGCCACACCCACGATCCCAAGCGCTGCCCATCGTGCCGCGCAGCCAGGAAACCCCAGAGTAACGGCTTCTCGGGCTACAATGCCACCGTGCGACAGATGTTCCCGGTAGTGTGCTCCCAGTGCGGCAAGCAAACAGAAGTACCCTTTGAGCCGCGAGGAGGTAGGCCAGTCTACTGCAGAGATTGCTACATGAGCATAAGACCAAACGTCGTGCGAGCTTAGCGGCATGTAGAATTCAGATGCGCTTGGTGACAACACCGAAAGGGAATGATCAGTGGTTAGGTCATCTGGCGATAGGAAGGATTGAAGAATGCACCATGACAACGAAGTGAGACTGATCGCTTATCAGATTTGGGAGCAGGACGGTCACCCCGGCGGGCATGACCTGGAACACTGGTTCAAGGCTGAGGCTGTCTGGCAGAAGAGACAGGGGCAGATTGAACACAGGGCCGAGGATTTGTTCAGTCGTACTGAATTACCAGCCCCAATGGTAAGTCGAGAGCGAAAGCAAACTGAAATACCCCGGCGGCGTTCCAAGTAGTGACTTGACGGTCAGGTGAACCCGAGGCTATTAAGAAGGAGGAAGAACACATGGCAGTTACAGCAAAGAAAGCAGACAGCGTATACAAGGTAATCGAGATCATCGGCACGAGCACCCAGTCGTGGGAGAAGGCTGCAGCGTCGGCGGTAGAGATGGCTGCCAAGTCATTGCGAGATCTTCGCGTTGCAGAAGTCGTCGAAATGGACATGCAGATCGATAATGGAAAGATCCTGGCCTACCGCACGAAGATAAAGCTCTCATTCAAGTATGAGAAGGAAGACTAAAGCTCAGGAAATATAGGCGCCCAGTTCCAGAACACAAAAGCCCATCTGCAAAGGTGGGCTTTCTTCATGTCTCCAGACTCACTCCAGCAGTGCCTCATAAAACTCCAGGCTATCCTCAGACCTTCATGCTCCCCCTAAGTCCTCCCACTGAGTTCCTCTCCGTATCCAAGCTGAGGCTGGGTGGTATAATGTCACAGCATCTCTCGCAGCAAAAGGAACACGACCTCACAATCTGTGGAAAGGATTGGGATTAAATGACTGTCAGTGGAAATGGGAATACGTCTCCTGACAGCATGAAGGTAGAGAGAAAGACCAGTGCCTTGTGCTGGTCAGCACGAGTCGTCACCCTGGTAGGAGCGCTTCTGATCGGGTTTCCATGGAGTATATACGGCATTGGCCTCACACTCCTGGTTGCCATAATTGCCTGGCGTTGGCACCTGCCAGGCGGCCTACTCATCATTCTGCCGACTGTTGCGTGGCTTATATATGTGTTGGTTGCATACATGTTTTTCAATGAGCGCCCAGTGAGCGAGTATGAGTTCTGGGACATCTATCCGTTTCTCCTTGCACTTGCCGCCCCATTCCTTTCCGGCGGCGTCCTTCATCTCATCGTCTGGTGGAAGGAGGAGAGGAAAAAGCAGATCCCACCGCAAGCATAGCACCATCACCACAGCGACACCCAGTAGAACTTCAGCGGTAGTGGTACATTGACAGGGTATACTATCCAAGACCATGCATGCTCTCATATATTCAATGTTGATCGACCGTGTGTTGCAGGGCATCAGGATATATGTCCCCGAGTTTTCCGGAATGAAACCAGGGGACAGAGTATTGGATGTTTGCTGTGGCACAGGTGCCCAGACGTTTCACTACGCAAGACTGGGTATCATTTCCTCCGGAATCGACCTGGATCACCACATGATAGAATTCGCTGAAAAGAGCAGGGTAGGGCAACGTTTGCCGAATGTCTCCTTTCAAAGGGCAAGCGCCCTGGATTTGCCATTTCAAGATGAATCCTTCGACTATGCTTCCACCTCCATGGCACTGCACGAAAAGGAAGGAGCAGCGAGAGATAGAATCATCTCTGAGATGCAGAGAGTAGTAAAGAAAGACGGTATCCTGGTTTTCGTAGACTACAGGGTGCCTTATCCGCAAAATGCATATGGCTATTTTGTCAAAGCTGCAGAGCTAATGGCGGGGAAGGACCATTTCAGATATTTCAGAGACTATATCAAGCAGGGTGGATTAGATTCACTGCTAAGCAGAAATCACCTTCATGAAGAAAAGAGGAGTCATGCCAGGAGAATGCCTCTTGTAATAGTGACGGTGAGACGCGCCTGAAACACTACCCGCCGCTGAGGCAGTCAGGATTTCAGCCACGCAATTCTTCTTTGAGGATGGTGTAGAATCTGTCTCTTGCGGTCCGCTCAATCCAGGGATGATGACCACAGTTCTCTATAAGAATAAATCTAAAGTCTTTGACTACACCGGATAGTGGGGTTTTGATACCTTCGGGAGGATGGGGGTCGTAGTCTCCGTGGATGGCCACCACCGGACATTGGATTTGTTTGCCAAGCGCCACAAGTTTCCCACTACTTCTCAGTTCTGTGGCATCTGCCCAAACACCTTCATAGATATCGTACCGGCATCCAATGACCTTACTTTCGTAAGGAAGGGGGTCATAGGAATCGGCTTTGGAGATATACTCACCAAATTGAGCGAAGATTCTGTTCTTATCCTTACTATCCGGGCCGTCTAAAATTTTCAAAAGAGAATCTACTGCTGCTCTCTCCTCTTCTGTCAGACGACTTAATCGAGTCCTCATAATATTCACTGCATATTTATCTTCGAATACACCGCTGCTAACAAGTATGAGCTTCTTTACCAATGAAGGGTTCCGGGCAGTGAGAATGAAGCTCAGCATGGCCCCCCAGGAGTATCCAACCAATATAACCGGAAGATCGCCGTTCTCTTTCAATACCATCTTCAGTTCCTGGAGTTGTCCTTTCAGGGTTGATTTTGTTTGAAGTGGTTCCAGAACACCGCGAGTTGTGGAAAGTTCCTTTGCCACCGGCGCCATCTCTCCAGGAGCACCAGGCCCGCCATGAATGACTGCTACGTTGAAAGGGGCCTTCCCGTATTTCTTCAGGTTTTCCATATTTGTTCTTAGCTGTAATTATGAATATTACGATTTGGAACGACGTTGATCAGTCCCCAGACATTGTACCACCCGTTAGGGCAGACCCGCCGTCGTTAGAGTCGGCCGGATGGATTGGGGGAACCGGAGGTTGATACCCGAGAGAGTTGCACAGCCGATGTTTCCGCAAAGAGATTTCATCCCCAGCGGCTCCCTATAGAACTTCAAGGTATCCGAGATAGTTTTGTGGTATAATATCTCTTATGAGGATTCTCCCATGAGAATTACTTCCAGGTGTAATTGGGGGTAAATGGCTGTCAAAAGTGCTGCACATCTAGCCCATCACTGGATTATAGACACTCTACCCAGAAGCGGCTTGTACCACGCTAAGTGCAAGAAGTGTGGTGCAGAAAAGGATTTCCCTCAAGAAGAGCCTCACTTCAGATTGAATGTATATAGAAAGCCAACTGCACCGTCAGTCATAGGACCACCATCACTTGAGCGGCGCTGCTGTACACGATAGCTACGTCTGAGCCAGGTTTATCCTAAATCCCTTTGCTAGTGTCACTGCAGGAACCCCTGGACAAGCCTTAACCTTCACCCTCACCCCACTGGTGCATCGTAGAACCTGCGGCTGACCTTGAACGCATACCCCCCAAGTGTGTTGACACAAGCCCCCTTTGTATTCAGGCTAAGGTTGTGGTGTTATACTCTCCCAAGTATAGTCAAAGGAGGGCAACATGCCAGAGGCAGTAGACTATAGCGGCCCATTTGACCCCAAATTCACTCACGACAAGTTAAATAGAGAGACCTTGTTGAAACTACTCAAGACCTACAACGAATACATGCTCAGGATAGATGGCTTCTGGTATCTAACCGTTATGAAGAAATGGGGCAACGATGAGGCGTTTGATTGCGACGTCAAGGTGTGGGAAAGGGCTCAACTCTGGGAGATGAAGGCAATCAGTGCTGTGTTGAATATCAACGGTGATGACGTAGCCACCGTCTTCAAATACTTCCAGGTTTCCCCCTGGATGCACATTTATACCTCCGTAATGGACCTCAGGGATCCAAATCACGGGCTAATCACCATCACTCATTGCCCCACCCTCATCTCTCTCGAAAAAGAGGGGACGGGACGTGAGAAGCTGATATGTCAAGAGCTGGAGCCGAAGCTCATGGGTATCCAGGCACATTTCTTCAACCCGAAGATAGAGGTCATTGGGATTAAACTGCCTCCCAGAACATCCTACAGTGATTGCTGCTGCCAGTGGGAGTACAAACTGGTCAGATGACGGTATCTCACCCCAGCGGCGGATTATAGAACTTCAGGCTGCCTTCAAACTCACACCCCTGTTGGAGTCCTGGCAGCAAGCCCCTTTTTTATCCAGACTGAGGTTAGGATGGTATAATGTCGCAGTCGCATCCTAAACGTGATTGCATGGAGCGTCCGGTTTTGAGAGGAGGGAAGCGATGTTCTGCCCAAAATGCAGTAAGGAAACAGCGGGAAATCCCACATACTGTCCCGGTTGCGGGGCGAGACTAAGCGAGGGGCCGGCGGCAAAGAAAACAGGGTTCAGTACGGTTGCGGGGATTATCGATATCATAGATGGCAGCCTCAAGCTTCTGGGGGTTTTTGGCTTGACCATAGTCATTATTGGCATACTGACTGGGGATGAAGAGAGGGATGCCTTGGCAATTCTGCTGGCTATCGCCATACCACTGGCGGTTTTGGGGATACTGGCGATAGCTGGAGGCATCTCTGCCCTGCAAAGAAAGAGCTGGGGTATGGCACTTGCTGGAGCCGTCGCTGCGGTGTTGCCCTTTTCACTTCTCGGTATCGCTGCTCTGATACTTACGGCACTATCCAGAGACGAATTTGATTAACCACTGGCATTGAATGTTGATAGCAGGCAGATAGCTATGACATCCGACCTCAGCCACTTCCATGTGTAAACCCGTCTAATAGATAAATTGCTGACATGCTGGAGAGGGCGAAGATGCCCACAACGAAAGTTGGCGACATCAACATGTACTATGAAATCCATGGCAATGGCGATCCACTTGTCATTATTCCCGGCCTTGGCAGCAGCACAGTATACTTCTTCCGTCAGATCCCAGCCCTGGCGGAGGAATACCGCGTCATTGCCTTCGACAACAGGGGCAACGGCCTGAGTGACAAACCAGATATTCCATGCAGTACGGAGATGATGGCGGACGATGCGGCCGGACTGCTTGATGCTCTTCGCATCCGCAAAGCCCACATCTATGGGCACTCTATGGGAGGCATGATCGCACAGCATCTTGCGCTGCGCTATCCGGAGATGGCGGCCAGCCTCATACTCGCATGCACATCCTGTGGTAGCAGGCACGTTGTGCCGGTTGATCAGGAATTCATAGCCAATTCGTTCGACACGCAGCAGCCTCCGGAGGAGAGGATTAGAGGTCGCCTTCGCTTCGTTTTCAGCCAGAAGTTCATTGATAATAATCCGGACATCATTGAGCATTACATCTCACTTTATGTCAAATACACTTCACCCCCTCATACCTATGTCAGACAGGCAGAGGCAATAGTCAACCACGATACCTATGATCAGCTGCATGAAATTAAGGTTCCCACTCTGGTGATTACGGGAACTCATGGCAGGTTACAGCCTGTGGAGACTTCGAGGACACTTGCTTCGAGGATACCGAACGCCGAGCTTATGATTATGGATGGCCTGCGCCATCTTCTATACATTGAGGGCGCAGAGGACGTCAACAACGCGATCATGAGGTTTCTGAAGCGCCATCCCCTGGAGATCCGATAGTTCGGAGACCACTCTTTTGAAAATACTGTATTGGTTTACTTCTACCCGGTGGTTCGTACCAGCGCTTGGTTGCAAGAATAGGCGTCATTCGCTTTGTGAGGGGAGCCCCTTCGGCTTCGCTCAGGGTGACATATTGCCCACTGTGTCGGGCCATCCTTCTGCGTAAGGACGACAGCCACCGCTCTGGGTGTCATGATGACAGGCTCTTAGGTGTTATTCTGATATTGCCCACTGTGTCATTCTGAGCGCAACAAAGAATCTCGATTGTTCCGCTGACTTGTGCCACCAGGCACTAGCGCGATGCTACCCTTCGGAAGGCACCGGAGAGGCAGTGCCCTGAGGCTCTATGCCCAATTGCTTCTTCATCTCGGCTTCTACATCCCGGTAGGCTTGTTCCGCTATCTCTAGTAAGGCTATGCCACCTTTCTGTGCCAGCAGAAACCTCATATGTGTGCCCCGAAGTCTCCGGGCAATGGTTCTCGTCAGATTGCCTTTCTGCTCAGTAGAGATACGATGAATTGCCTTCTCTAGAATGCCTTTTATCATGTAATTTGCAGCCGGAGTATACCTTTTGTTCTTCACACATCTTATTGCATCGGGATACTGGTCAGGGTATTGCATAAAGCCACCTTCCTTTTCATCTTGTTCGAGCCATTGGCATATCTCATCATGAGGAGATCGATCAACTAAGGATAGTTGTTATATCCCCAACTGTCCAGAGCCACTAAGCCGCTCTCTATTTTGTAGAACTTCAGGCTATCCTCAAACCTCATCCTCCCGGTGTGATACGGTCAGACCAATTTATGGATTGCCGCGCCTTCTCCTCGCTCGGCTTGGAGAATGGCTCGCAATCAGGCTGTGTCTCAACTGAATGCGGGAGATAACGTTAAGGCGCCAAAACGACGGATCTGGTTGTTAGTAACTGGCTGAGGGCGATAATTGTTTGGGAAAGTGTGAGTCTGCGGGATCACGGGTACAGGAGATACCCTCCGCAGGGCTCGGATTAACCCCTCAACTCCCAGCAGGGTCATCATTCGCCTGAGGTTGAAGCATACCGAAAGCAAAGATAGCTCCGCTCTTACAGCGCTGCGTCCTCGCATCAGGAAGCTTGTGACTCCTAGATTCCTCTTCATGTGCCCGAAGACCAGTTCCACCTTCTCCCCCCTTCTTTTGTAGATGGCCTGGTTCTGGCTCAAGCCATACTCCCTCTCCAGCCTGCTTCGCAGGTCCTCTTCCACCAGCCTGAGCACTTTCCTGCCCCTGCAGGCAGTCGTACACCGGCCGAACTTGGAGCAGGCCCGGCAGGTTTCCCTGTTCTCAATTACGTATGCCCTGCTGTAGCTCTTCCGGGCTACCCTGTCATACCGAAAGTTCTCTTTGTCAAACTCCCCCGGGGCCCTTTGTGAGACTATTCTCTGGGTCGGTACGATCACCCGGATCCCTTGCTTATCTACCTTCGCCAGGTCGTCCGTCCAGGCATATCCGGAGTCAGCCACCGCCACAGCGCATTTGTTACCCAAGGCTTCCTGTGCTTGATCTATCTGCCGGGAGAACTGCCCGATGTCATTCTCTTTTAGGGTCTGATACCCCGCCGCTTGCGGCGAATGAATTAGAATAGATGCATGAGCATCTATTTACACAAGAGCCACAATGTAAGCGTATTGTTGTATCATCTGGTGTTTCCAACGAAATACCGTCGGC
>JAPLHP010000056.1 GCA_026389585.1 Chloroflexota bacterium
CGTGGGAGGAGTCGGACAAGAAGGAACCGGATTCGCTGGTAGAAGAGGTCTACAAGGTCAAGAAGAGAGTGCAGGATTCAGCCAAGCCCAGAAAGTATTAACCCCGGCAGAAAAATATAGCAGATTATAGCATCAAAGCTACGCTGGACACAGTTGCGATATCCTGTCCGGCGTAGCTCGTTCCCCCCCCTGGTAGACTTTCTAAGCTGATTGGGTCTTCGCGTTTATTCTCGCTAGAGCTTCCTTGGCAGATGTGCGGATGGCTTCATGTTTATCATTGAGAGCCTCAGTTATTGGTGCCACTGCCCTGGCATCTCCCAGTTTTGCGAGAGCCTCTATTGCCTTTTGCCTCACCCATGCCTTGTTTGACTTTGGGGATGAAGTCTTTTCTTTCTTACCGATCTCTATAAAACTGTCCAATAGTTTCCCTATTGGCGGGGTCTCTGCAGCCGTCTCTATCCAACCCTTATCACTTAGCGCCTGAATGAGGGCCTCGACAGCCCTGCTATCCCCGATCTTTTCCAGGGATTCGACTGCCTGGTATCGAACACGAGCGCTTTCGTCCTTCAAAGTTTGAATCAGGGCCTCGACAGCCTTTGCATCACCTGTATTACCAAGAGCTAATGCCGCGGTTTGGCGAATGTCCTTGTCTGCATCCTTCAAGACTTGAATCAGGGCCTCCGTAGCCCTTGCATCACCTATGTTTCCGAGAGCTGATACTGCTATCTGGCGAATGTCCTTGTCTTCGTCCTTCAAGACTTGGATCAGGGGTTCGACAGCCCGGGCATCTGGTATCATTCCAAGGGATGTTGCTGCATTCTGTCTGACTAACCAGGATTCGTCCTTTAATGCCTGAATGAGAGGGTCCACTGCATTCTTGTGACCTACCTTTCCCAGGGCTGACGCTGCTTCCTCTCGGATAATCGACTTCTTGTCCTTCAGGAAATCAAGGAGCAACTCCACTGCTCTCGGGTCTCCCCCAAGCTTCCCGATGGCCTCTACCGCAGCATTTCGAACATCTTTGTTGGGATCTCCAAGAGACTCAACGAGTGGGTCAATGGCTCTAGCGTCACCTGTGTCTCCAAGAGCTGAGGCCGCATCCCTTCGAATATAGACATTTCTCTTATTCTTCAGGGCCTGTATCAAGCCCTCAACGTCTTTCTTGGCCTTCATCTCTTCGACGTTGATCTTTAGTATAGAATCAAATACTCCCACTCTGAAACCTCCTAATGCTCACACTAAACCATTATACATGGTGATGAGGTAAGATGGAAAAAATGGACACCAAAGTCGGATAAAATAGAAAGACGGAGGTGTCTGAATGAAAGGGATTCCGCAGGGAAGGTACACGAAGGAGTTTCGAGAGGAAGCGGTGAAACTGATAACGGAAGAGGAGCTATTATTACCGGAGGCAGCCCGCCGGTTGTCCCTGCCGCCATCGACGCTCGGGAACTGGGTGAAGCAATTTAAAGCAGGCAGGCTTGGAGAGGTAGGCAAGACGTATAGTCCTCTGACGGAAATAGAGATGGATTTAGCCCGGACGAAGAGGGAACTGGCAGAAGTGAGGATGGAGCGGGATATATTAAAAAAAGCAGCCGCGTACTTTGCAAAGGAGTCGCTGCCCGGTATGCGTCGATGAAAGAGCTGCGGCTCGAGTACCCGGTACGGCTCCTGAGGCGAGTTTTGAGCGTATCGGCAAGCGGGTACTACGACTGGATAGATAGGCCGTTGTCGAAGTGGGCCCGGGAGGAAGCTCGGCTAGAGGTTGAGATTAAGGCAGCGGATAAGCGGACAAGGCAGACATATGGGGCTGAGCGGTTACAGCACGACCTGGCGGAGCACAATGTCCGGGTGGGCATTTGCCGGATCAAGCGTATCAGGAAAAAGCTCGGCATACGTTGTAAACAGAAGAGAAGATTCAAGGCGACCACTGACTCCAGGCATACCCTTCCTGTAGCCGAGAACGTATTGGGCCAGCAGTTCCAGGTTTACGGGCCGAATAAGGTGTGGCTAAGTGATATCACTTATGTGCCAACCGACGAAGGCTGGCTGTACCTGGCCGGCCATAAGGACCTGTTTACCAGTGAGATCGTGGGATACGCGATGGGAGAGCGGTTGACCAAGAATCTGGTTAGTCAGTCTTTATTCAGGGCTGTGGCAGCCAAATGTCCGGCTAAGGGGCTGACTCATCACTCTGACCGGGGCAGTCAATACTGCTCCTATGAGTACAGACAGATACTGGACCAGTTCGGCTTACAAGCCTCAATGAGCGGGAAAGGGAACTGTTTCGACAATGCACCGATGGAGAGTTTCTGGGGTACGCTCAAACAGGAACTGATTCATCACCGTCATTATGGAAGCAGACAGGAGGCAATTCAAGATATTACGGAATATATTGAGATCTTCTATAACCGGCAGCGCCGGCAGCCACGGCTTGGATTCCTGTCACCCGCGGCCTATGCACAAAAATACTATGCCGGACTACTGGCCACGGCTTGGATTCCTGTCACCCGCGGCCTATGCACAAAAATACTATGCCGGACTACTGGTAGCATGAAAGGTTTGGTGTCCACTATTGACATCCGACCTCATGTATTGATACATGTTTTCTGTGGTGTTGCACGGTTCAGTGCTCGACCACTCTTGATGCGAACAGTTGTTTGTGAGATTGTAGCAGGCAAGGTCAAACTGCTCAACTCGCGATCCGCGGTGCATTCCGCTCCGGTTTCCAAAGTGAAGTCGCTGTCAAGACTCTTTAGAAATGTCCCATCTTGGTTCCTGCTAACTATAGTTCCAGGCAGCCTTGCGTTTGAGAGACCCCAAGCTCATATGCCTCCAAGGGTGATCCGGGGAAGGCACAGGTGTTTTCTTAGGTGTGGAGGAGGTGGGCTTTTCGGAGATTTTGTGCTGCTTCTCAGGTAGCTGGTCGATCTCCTGGAACAGTACCTCCCGGTCCCGGTAGACCAGGTGCAGGGAGCCCTCCAGATG
>JAPLHP010000057.1 GCA_026389585.1 Chloroflexota bacterium
CTCGCTCTTTGGCACTCATTGTGATCAGTCCTCCTTCCAATGAGGCACCTCCTTATCAGGATTGCCTCTGTTTTACTCCCTTTTGCAAAAGAGGACATTTCTATCGAGTTATTAAGAGGACATTATCATAGAGTTACAACAATCCCTCTTATTAACGCAGAATTAACCTCGCCGAAATCTTCCGTAAACATTAGGATGCTGCCTCCAGTCTAAATGCGCAATACAAAGCAACCAGAGTAGCCAGAAAACCAGATGTCAGAACCCCTCTTGCCAAGTCCATGATGTATATGAGAAACTTTGTTACGAGTGCTGGGGTAGATCTGTCGGAAACAGCTTCAGACCATCAAAGGGGGTGTTGCTATGACGGGAATACCAGAGAAGGATGCAAAGAGGTTTCTGGCCGATGTGCCTGAGGAGTATGTATTCTGGTGCTCCAATGGCCATATCCTGAGGAACATGCGGGAACTCGCCGAGGCTCTTAACACGATGGCAGACAAGACCTTTGCCTACCACTCAAATGCGCAGAAGAATGACTTCAGCAACTGGGTGAGGGATATTATCAGAGATGATGAACTGGCAAGCGGTCTCATGAAGGCATCAAGCCGAACAAAGGCGGCAGAGGTCGTCTCAGAAAGAATATCCTCCCTCACCAAGAGCGAAAAACCACTCAAGAAGACATCCCCGAGCAAAACCCGCCGCAGCACGTCACCACTAAGATAGCAGAGCAAGATTGACTACAACGATCAGAAAGGCCGTGATCACTGCCGCAGGCTGGGGCACCAGATTTTTGCCGCTGACAAAGTCTCAGCCCAAGGAAATGCTGCCGCTTCTGAACAAACCGCTGATCCAGTACAGCGTAGAGGAGGCAATTGCCTGCGGCGTGGAGCTGGTGGTTATTGTCACTGCTTTGGGCAAGAGAACGATGGAGGATTACTTTGACCACTCCTTCGAACTCGAACATATGCTGGAGCAGCAGGGCAAGAGCAAACTGGCAGAAGAGATTCGCCGCCTGTCCAACATGGTCGATATCTGCTACGTCCGCCAGAAGGAACAGCTAGGGCTGGGGCATGCTGTTCTGACCACCAAGCATGTGGTAGGCAATGAGCCCTTTATCCTGCTTCTCCCCGATGATATCTTTGAACAAAGGGAACTAGTACTGAAACACATGCTTGGGATTTGTGAACGCTATGGGAGCAGCGTTATTGCTGTCAAAAAGGTGGCTGAAGGCGAAGTGGGCAGATACGGTATCATTAAGCCCAGAGAAATAGCAAATCACATCTATGAAGTCCATGACCTGGTGGAAAAGCCAGAACCCCGGGAAGCCCCCTCTAATCTGGCTATCATGGGCAGATACGTTCTGAAACCAGAGATCTTTGCAGCCCTGGAAGATACCCGGCCCGGCAGGAACCGCGAGATTCAGATAACAGACGCCCTGAAACGTCTGGCCCAGGAACATCCCATACATGCCTACGAGTTCGAAGGGGCGCACTACGATGCCGGTACTCTTTTGGGTTGGCTGAAAACAACTGTAGCCCTGGGGCTAAAAGACCCTGATATCGGGCCAGAATTGAGGAACTATCTCACCACGATACTCTGAGGTTCTCGCAACCCTCAGGGGACTGCTCCTTCGACCTCTGCAGTCGGAGCGATGATCTTCTCTCCTGTTACCCCTCCAACGGCAGCCACTATCCTAACCGCGTATCCATGAACTCGGCAGGCGGCATCCTATGGGGTGGGATTAGGAGCAACTGGTGTAGGATTAGGAGCAACATTGTTCGCAGGATAAGCTCTCGGCTGGTCACTCCGTCTCGGAGTCATCCTTGGCCGGCGCGTGTGGTGTCTCTCCACTACCCTCCAAAGGCCCTTGAAGAAGTTCTGGTTCATCAGATGCCTGTTATCCGCTATTTCCAGGAGATTCTTGGATATATTACTTTCGAAATAGGCCACTTCGACATGCTTACCCATGTTCTTCACTGCCTGAAGAGCATAGGCAAAGTCGCCATCCCCGCTGACCAATACGGCCACATCATAAAGGCCGTTCCAGGCGAAATGAAGCAGGTCCGTAGCCAGCATAATATCGATGCCCTTTTCCACCGGCACACCCTGCGACAGCTTGGTGCCGCCCAGGCGAACCTCCAGATACGGCGTCTTGCGCAAGACATCAAGAAATTCCTGTTGCTCCCGATAGCCTTCAGGTCGCTGGGTCGGATCCTGGAGAACATTGTAATAATACGTTCGGAACAGCGGTCGCCCTCCACATAACTTAGTGGTGAACTCAACAAAATTGAGATCAACCCGCGCGCAGTTATCCCGAAGAGCATGATAAAGGTTGCTCCCATCGATGAATATGGCTACTCGGTTTTCCACGTTAAACCCCCTTAAAATGTTTTCTGCAACCTATTATGGCAGCGTTATGAGGTGCACTGTTGGGCTGAAGTCAGCTTAAAGGCAGTTCTGTTTCGCTTATCCAGGCCCAGCTTGTCTCTAATACAGGCAGTAAACCGATCCACAATCCACCAGTAATGTTCGGTGGGGATACGATCCTTAGGTACATCGGGAACCTCATTGAAAGCATCGATAACCCAGGACTGCCCCTTGTTATCTGCGCACCATTCTACCACATTAGCATCCATATCCAGAGCCGAATTCAGCCGGATGATTTGTTCTGCCAGCTTCGCCCTCGTACCATCAATATCCGTTGAGTCGGTATAGAGATACTCCCCCAGTCCAAAAGGTCTGGGAATCCACTTCACAAACAACACGTCTTTCTGATCAATACAGAAGATGCGGTAATATTCCTCATAATGAACCTTCTGCTGTACCAGCCAGGTCTTGCCTGAACCTACGGCGTATCGCCCCTTCAATTCTGCCGGAGTGTTCACTTCATAGACATCTTCCCAGGCATATCCATCTACGGGCTTCAAGATACAGGGGAAACCTACTTCGTCAGCAATCCTGTCCCAAGATGGCTCCGTCACCATATCCGATATCTTGTCCCGAACTACCGGATCGGGCAGAACGATAGACTTGGGAAAGGATATCCCAAGAAACTGGCATATGCTGGCGTCCACCAGTTTGCTGCCTACTGAGGCAGTGAAAGGGTTATTTATCACATAAGTACCATCCAGAGACATATTCTTGACCATTTCTTTCAGATAAGGGAAGCAAAAACTCATCCGGTCCACAACCACTTTGTAATCACTGGTGACAGGAACAGATCGATCAGCAAAGGAGAGAAACTCTACCGGCAGATCGCCCAACTTGGATACCACATCATTAATGAAGGGGTCATTCCTCAGTTCGAGGATGCCTATCTTATTCAGCTTCATAGCTGTCCGCAGTCCCAAGCATCGATTTTGCCCCAGTATAACATAACAACCATCGTCTGAACCACAACAACAACAACACCTCAATCAATCGGTAGTGTATCATTTTGATTATGCAAAGTTTCTGATAATAGGATACAATCATATTATGGTCCGCAAACTAGGTAATAAGCATCCTGTTGTAACTCTATGATAATGTCCTCTTAATAACTCGATAGAAATGTCCTCTTTTGCAAAAGGGAGTAAAACAGAGGCAATCCTGATAAGGAGGTGCCTCATTGGAAGGAGGACTGATCACAATGAGTGCCAAAGAGCGAG
>JAPLHP010000058.1 GCA_026389585.1 Chloroflexota bacterium
CTGAAATACCTTCCTGCCGGGACATGGTCCCGTCGGTTGACGCAGGAACACCGCATCGTCTACCTGGTCAAAGAGGAGCAGATACACTTCCTCCAAGCGCGATATCACTACTAGTCTGAAGTTCCCCCTGTAGGGTGAAGGGGATTACGAAGGACTTACGTAGGAAAACGATGGCGACGGGGGGAGGTTTTCTGGCTACACTTTGAGGGGGACGCCTAGCAGTTCGAAGGCACGACGTTGTAGTAGGGTAGGTGTAGTCAGGAGATCGAAGGTTGGCTTCTTGTCGGCGTCATCGGAGACACTGCCCTTGGGCTGGATGGAGTTCTTGGCGATGGTGGCCAAATCACGCAGCAGGGTGTGGAAGCTGTGCACCGGATAGCCTTCTTGGGTCCGCTTTGTCTGGGCTTTGGCCTTCGCCTTGTCGGAGCGCTCTGCAGCACAGACTATTGACTCCCTCTTTCTGTCTGCCTTGTCCTCCTCACCGAAGATAAGGGGCGATAGTGCTTGACGCATGTGCCATTCTACATAGTAGGCCAGCATGCAAATGAAGACGTGTGCTCGCACTCGATCCGCCAGCCGATGATATATGGGACGCACTTTCAGATCCACTGACTTCAGACTGCGGAAGGCCTGTTCCACCATTGACAGGCTCTTGTACGCCCCTACAGCCTCCTCGGCACTCATAGCCTCCTGCGGCGCACTGGTGCGCACTATGTAGATCCCATCCAGTGCGGCTTCCCCGGCTATCTTGGCCTCATCACGCTCATAGTGCAGCCCTTCTTCCCCTATCTCCACCTTGAAGTGCTTGCCCACCTTGTAGCGATCGATCACCTTGCCCACCCGCAACCCGATCGCCGCTTCTCCCTTTAGCTGCCTCTTCTCTCGCCGCGTGGCTAGAGCTATCTTCTCCAGATCCTTCCCGGTCGCCTCCAGCAGCGCCTCCCGCTTCCTGGCCCTCTCCTTGGCCAATAGCGGATTACGGCAGGCTATCAGACGCTCCCGGGGATACCGGCTCGAAGTGATCTCCACCAGGTCCCGCTCATCAAAAAGCGACAGTTGCATCTCCCCTTCCCTGACTATAGAACCTACCTCCACCGCCCGCAGCACTGTTATCCAATCCCATCCCTCTATCCGGGACAACTCTTTGTCTATGCGCGCCTGGGTGATCATCCCCCGGTCTCCCACCATCACCACCCGCTTGATGCCAAAACGCCCCTGAATCTTGGCTATCTGTGACCCCAAGGTCTTGGGATCGCCCTTGTTTCCGTCGAATACCTCTACAGCCACCGGACACCCTTCTTTGGTACACAACAGCCCAATTAGTATCTGCGGGAACCCTTTCTTCCTGTCCCGGCTATGCCCAAACTTGGCCAGGGAACAATGATTGCCCGTGTAGTACGTCGAGGTCACATCGTACAGAACCAGACAGCCATCTGCCAAATGCCGCTTGGCTAGCTCTCCTTCGATACGTGGCTGCTCCCCCAAAAGCCAGTCCATAGCCTCATACAGATCATCTTCGTCAATCCCCTCTACGCATAGCGCTTCCCCCAGCGTGCTCAGTCTCGTCTGCTCCTTAAGGCCGCGGCAGGTGGCCAGCTTCGATGTGGGATCAATAATCCGGCTGATCACCATCGCGGTTACCATGTCATGCACACGCGAGGGGGAGGTACTGATCAATCTGCCCATCTCCAGCTTACGCCATGTACCCAGTACGGCAGCTACATGACCGTGTGGCAAACTGCGGACCACTTCAAAGGCTTCTGAGGCTGGCAGGTATGTCTGGCCCTTGAGAGCGCCTCTGATAATGTCAATAACTTGAGGGGGCAGGTGAGAGATATTGCCCAGGGTCTGGTGCTTGACCTTGCCACCCTCGCGGTAGGTACGTCGCAGGAGATGAGTGTAGTAGGCCTTCCCCTTATGCACTCGCTTGGTGGTGGCTACATGTACCGGACCGCCTCGATCAGGAATACACCCATTCTAGCACATCCCCTGATCAATGTCAAGACATACTCGTGGCTACATAATGCCGCCCACTCCGTTCCTGGATCGTGCCTGGCTGTCCCTCAAATAGGGGGGAACTTCAGATTAGTGGTTTGCGCGGACTGGCAGAGCGTTGCAGCCCCGACCGCCAGAAGACTCAACCCTCGATACCCGATCAGCTTGCAGCATCATGAATGACGATCCGGTGCCGTATCGGGGAGCAGGCCGATTCATGGTTCTCAACAAGTCATGAATCGCTGATGGGCTAGACAGACTAGGTGTCGTTATAGTCACCCAGCCCTCTGATATTTCGGCTCTGGGGATGATCCGAAACATTGACTTCCTCCGCCATAAGGAAATTCCCATTATCGGACTCCTCACAATGATGGACGGATATCTTTGCCCTGATTGCGGGTAGGCAAAGCATCTATTGATTCTCACAAGCTCGGCGAGCGACCTACACAAAATGGACTATTGTTACCGCATCGATTGAGTCCATATCTCAGCCGAGTAGCTACTTCTTATCACCCAATACAGCTACCATCAAGACGCCAGGACCGGTATGTGTACCGATAGCCGGAGTCACCTTTGAGCGATAGATACGCTCTTTGGGAAACTTGGCGCCAAGGTGCTTGACTAGGGCCTCTGCTTCGTCAGGGCATGCTGCATCCTCTACCGCCATCTCCTCGATATAGGAATAACTCATAGCAAAGCTGTATAGACGCTCTACTGCCTTAGATCGAGAGCGTGTTCTGCCCACGGGCTCAGCCACACCATCTCTTAGAGTCAGAAGAGGATTCACTCTGAGCAGCGATCCCAGAAAAGCCTGACCGTTGCCGATGCGTCCCCCTCTCCTGAGATACTCCAAAGTATCAAAGGTGCATAGCAAGTCTACACGAGGAATAGTCTTCTGGGTTACGTCTATCACTTCGTCAAGGCTAGCCCCAGACTGAGCCGCCCTGGCTGCTTTCATGACTATGAATCCCTCTGTCATAGCGCCCCATCTTGAATCAATTACTTGGACGCGGCATTTGGTCTTCATTAACCCTACACTTTGTGACGCCACTTCATAGGTGCCACTAAGCCTAGAACTAATCATGATGGCAAGAATTTCGTCCGTCTGTTCAGCCAGCTTATCATATGCCTGAGCAAAGGTCGCAGGCGTGGGAACTGATGTAACCGGTAGTACCTTGCTGTGCTTCAGCTTCTCGTAGAACTGCTCAGCAGTCAGGTCAATATTATCGCGGTAGACCTTTTCTCCAAAGCGAAGAGCTATGGGTATTACTGTAATGCCGAGCTCCTTGACCACCTCATACGGCAAATCAGCAACGCTATCGGTTACAATTTTGACTGCCATGATTTCTAATACACTATTACAAGATTACAAGCTCTATTCTATGTGTTTGCTTCTGAGATGACAAAGAAAGGGCAGCGAGGTGTCCCATCGCACGGTTAGAGGTGGGTATTCGGTCCCGGCAGGAATCGCCCCCGTGCTTGATGGGCGATATGTGGACCAGTGGGCTTATCTCAACGGCGTAGCCCTGGATTTCATCCGTCCCGGGAAGCCAACAGACAATGCTTTCATAGAAGCCTTCAATGGTCGGCTTAGACAGGAGTGCCTTAACAAAAATTGATCTTTGTCCCGGAAGATGCCAGGGATAAAGTGGAGCGGTGACGAAAGGACTACAATGAGCATCGGCCCTATGGTATCGTAAAGCGATAGTAGTGTATAAATGATTGGGCATTATTTGGAATATATCCTTTCCACGGCGATGGGATTATTTTCATCAAATTCCAGCCTGATTGAATGGCTGATTATCAGTCCATCGGCTTCGCTGACTGTAGAAAGTATTATAAGGTTAAAACTTACTGTATGAGCAAGAAAACATTTCACATAGTCTCTCTCGGCTGTGCTAAGAATACCGTTGACTCGGATTCCATGGCGCAACTGTTGACCGGTTCGGGTTATGAGCTTGTCACTGACCCGCGCCGGGCGCGCTTCCTGATCGTCAACACCTGCGGTTTCATTGGCCTGGCTAAGGAGGAGTCGCTCAATGTGCTCGCCGAGCTGGCTGCCAAAAAGAAAAGCGGCCAGGTGCTGATCGCCGCAGGCTGCCTGACGCAGCGCTACGGCGTCGAAGTTGCCCGTCGTGTTCCTAGCATTGATGGCATCCTCGGTACACGCCGCTGGATGGATATTGTTGATGTAGTTGAGAGCCTGCACGGCGTCGGGCACCCCGAACCGCGCTATCACCTATCCGAAGCGGCCACCGTCGGCAGCGACGAGCACGGTGCGCAGCGCGTCTCAGTGCAGGGTGCTAGTGCCTATTTAAAGATCGCCGATGGCTGCCGACGCCCGTGCGCCTTCTGCGCGATCCCGTTGATCAAGGGGACCGCCGTGAGCCGGCCGATTGAGTCGATCTTGGCCGAAGCGTGCTCCTTGCAAGAGATGGGCGTACGCGAGATCATCCTGATCGCCCAGGATACCACCGACTACGGCTATGACCTGGGCTTGAAAAATGGTCTGGCTCACCTACTCACAGAGATGACTGCCGCCGTACCTCAGGTCGATTGGATCCGCGTCATGTATGCCTACCCCGGCTATGTCACCGATGAGTTGATCGAAGTCATGGCCACCCATAAGCAGGTGGTACCCTACCTTGACATGCCCCTGCAGCACGCCCACCCGTTGACACTGCGCCGGATGCGCCGCCCAACAAACGTCGACTGGGTCCACAAGACTCTGGGGAAAATGCGTAAAGCCATCCCCGACCTGGCCCTGCGCACTACTTTCGTCGTCGGCTACCCTGGCGAGACTGAAGAAGAATTCCAGACCTTGCTCGATTTCGTCGAAGAGATCCGCTTCGACAAGGTGGGTACGTTCAAGTTCTCTTTCGAACCAGGCACCACCAGCGAGCCATTTGGCGACCCCATCCCAAGTGAGGTAAAAGAAGAACGCTTGAAGCGCCTGATGGAAAAGCAGCAGCAAATCTCCCTCGAGCGCAACCAGGCGTTCGTCGGCCGCAGTCTGGATGTGTTGATCGAAGGCGTTGGGCAGGGCATCTCGATGGGTCGCAGCTACCGTGACGCCCCCGAGATCGACGGCCTTGTCCTGGTAAAGGGTGAAATCCCTGTTGGCCAGATGATCTCTGTACGCATCAGTAACGCCATGGTCTACGACCTGAGCGGTGTCGCTAGTCCCGAAGAAGATAGTCAGGATTCATAACATAACTACATCTGAGATGTATCCCTGAAAGTGAATTGCCCCTCAGCAAGCTGGTAATTCACTCCCGCCCCTTCAGTTAGGCAACTTGCGCCACCTCAATGGATAACTAGTCTAGTGTATCGCTAATAACTTGACAATGACATTCTCCCCGACGCAAGCGTCGGGGTATCACAGTAACCTTAGTTGGTCTTTGTGAATCTGAACATATTGAGATGCACGTCCTTGCTCTTTAACATATTTCCCGATGGCTTTTTCATTCCCGTGTTTCCCAATAGT
>JAPLHP010000059.1 GCA_026389585.1 Chloroflexota bacterium
CGGTTCATGATGCACTTCACGCCCACGAGCTCGTCGTGGCTGAACCTTGTTGAGCGTTGGTTGGGGGAGTTGACGGAAAAGCGTCTGCGGCGTGGAAGCTTCGGAAGTGTGCCAGAGTTGATCCATGCCATTAAGGAGTACCTGGCAATATCCAATGCCAACCCTAAACCGTTGGTGTGGAAAGCCTCCGCCAAAGCCATTCTTGACAAGCTCGCTCGTTGTAAAGCAGTTTATGAAACACTAGACTAGGGTGTAAAATAGCACTGGGGGCATATCAACTATGCCCCCAGTGCACCAAGTAGACCTGTAAGCCGGGTTCTGTGATCCAGCATAGCTGGACCGGTGACCATCTGTCTAGCCCTGGAGTTGCCTCCAGGGTCAAGCAACCAACCCGAGGACATTGGTCGGGCGTCCTAAGGGTCCTCCTATTCGGTCTTGCTCCGGGTGGGGTTTGCCCAGCCAACTGATCACTCAGTTGCCGGTGAGCTCTTACCTCACCATTTCACCCTTACCCCAGGAAAGTTGCTGGGGCGGTATGTTTCTGTGGCGCTTTCCGTAGGATCACCCCTCCTGGGTGTTACCCAGCACCCTGCCCGATGGAGCCCGGACTTTCCTCCCTTTCAGAGATTGGTGTTCTCTGGAACGGCGGTCACCCAGCCTACTTGGCTGTCTTCAGTTTACCACTTTTGGGGGCTGGTTCAATGGGTGCGAAGCTTGTCGAGGGCCTCATTTGCAAGAGCATCTGCAGCCTTGTTCAGGTGGCGCGGAATGTGGGTTATGCTGTGGGTCTTGTATATTGCCAGTAGCCGGTTTACTTCCTCAAACAGCGGCCTCAGGCCGGCATTTCGTACCTTATAGCGTCCCCGGACCTGTTCTACCATCAGGTTTGAATCTGTCTTGATGTCTATATGATCGGCCTTTAACTTCGAGGCTTCCTGTAACCCCATGATCAGTGCCTTGTACTCTGCCTGGTTGTTGGTGGCTTCTCCAATATAACACGAGATTTGGAGTTCGGTTGTGCCCCTGTCATCTTTTATGACAACACCTATGGCTGCAGGGCCAGGATTGCCTCGAGAGGCCCCGTCTACGTGGATAGTGAGACGGTTTACTGCTTTGTCCATTGCTTGTGAAATTGCCGGGATAGGTTCGGCTTCGCTGGTTAAGTGGAGTCAATATTTGGATTGATCGGGCTATCTAACCCACGCATAGGACACGACCGCAGCTGCCGCATTGTACAATATCCCCTGCTCTGGCTTGAGTCATCTCACTCATGGGGACGTTGATCCTGCATCCCTGGCATCTGCCCTGTTCTATCTTGGCCACTGCGTGTCCTTGCTTTCTGGATCGCACGGTTTCATAGAGTTGAAGATGAGCGGGCTCAATTGTACTGGTAAGTTCACCTCTCCGTTTCCTGGCTGTGTCGATAGCCGCTTGCAGTTCTGTTTGTTCCGAGAGTAGTTGCTTCTGCGTTTGCTGCCACTCTCCCTCCAACTTACTGACATGAGTGGATTTAGCAGCGATCTCTTTTTGCAGTATGTCAGCCTGGCCCATTATCTCCAGGACCTTGTCTTCCTCGCCTGTTACCTGGCTCTTCAATTGAGTCACCTGCTGCTGCAGGCTGCCCAGTTCCTTTGGATTCTTGACTGAACCGGCATAGAGTTTCTTCTGCAGAGGGCTGAGCTTTGATTGGAGGTCTTCAACTGCCCATTCCACGGTTTTCTGTTTGTCTTTTAGTTCAGGCAGGCGTTTCTGGCTCTCTTCCAGTTCGGATTTTGCGTCTGCCAGCGCCTTATTATGACTGAGCTGTCTTTCCACTTGCGCCAGGGTGTCGGTTTTCTTTTGCAGGTCTAGGTCAAGCTGCTGCAGTTCATAGAGTCGTTTCCCCAGGTTCACTCAGTCCCTCTCATAGGTATTGAGTTGTGTCTGCAGACGGTTGCTTTCTTATCAGGGTAATTCATAAGTTGGTGAGATGGGATCACAACCTCGGTTGTAAAACCTTCATGCTTTCTATTATAATCCTTTCGTGAGCAAAGAGGAAAATCTTGCTTAAGACCCATAATTCCGGTGATCTGACCATAGATCATATTGGCCAGACAGTTACGCTTGCGGGTTGGGTGCATCGGCGCAGAGACCACGGGGGCTTGATATTTATTGACCTCAGGGATAGAGATGGCCTTGTTCAAGTCGTATTTGACCCGAAGGTGTCTGCTGCGGGGCATAAGGTGGCTGATAGCCTGCGGAGCGAGTACGTTATCCAGGTTTCGGGTGAGATTGGCCGCCGTCCTGCTGGCACTGAGAACCTCAGGCTATCTACAGGGCAAATTGAGTTAATCGGTAGAACCTGCACTGTTCTTAATACTTCAAAGAACCCTCCGTTCTATATCAACGAGGAGACAGAAGTGGAGGAGGGTCTTCGTTTGAAATACCGCTATCTGGACTTACGCCGACAGCACATGAAAGAGAATATTATTCTGCGTCACCAGGTAGTACAGTGCTTGCGCGATTTCCTGAATAGCAGGGGTTTCTTGGAGATTGAGACCCCCATCTTGATCAAAAGTACCCCCGAAGGGGCAAGAGATTTCCTGGTGCCAAGCCGTCTTCATGCTGGTAAGTTCTATGCTCTTCCTCAATCGCCTCAGCAAATGAAGCAGTTACTGATGGTGGCTGGCTTTGAGAAGTATTATCAGATAGCAAGATGCTTTCGTGATGAGGACTTGCGTGCCGACCGCCAACCAGAGTTCACTCAGCTGGACGTGGAGATGAGCTTTGTGGAAGAAGAAGACATCCTTAATCTGATGGAGGAGATGTTGACCCATCTGGTGGGGACAGTCAAGCCTTTAATGAGGCTGATCAAGCCTTTCCCCCGGCTAGCTTATAGTGATGTAATGGCGCGCTATGGGACTGACAAGCCTGATATCCGGTTCGGTTTGGAGCTCAGGGATTTGACTGACATTTTGTTGGGGTCTGAGTTTGGTGTTTTTCGCAGCGCAGTGAAAGGTGGAGGAAAAGTGAAGGGTATCTGC
>JAPLHP010000060.1 GCA_026389585.1 Chloroflexota bacterium
CGTGTACTATAAGGGACAGCGCTTGCCTACTACGGAGGCACCACCCGATAGCGGCCAGCTGCGGTCCAACAGGCCAACATCTGACGTCATGGTCAAACGCCTGCTCCGCAGTAATGGACACAAGCCAGGTCCGCATCATCCTTGGCGCAGATCTTACAAAGCCTTTTATGACAAGGGGTGACAAATTCGCTGAACAATTAGGGTGACATTTTCGCTGGACAACAACATACGTTTTTGTCAACGTTGTCCTGTTCACCCCACGCCGAGCGCTTCGTACTCAAGGGGGCCTTGCACATCCGCACGCGATTCGGCAAGGGGCTCAGGCCCATCGAACCGCTGATTGTTCTGATCCGCGTTTCAGGTGCAGTTAGACTCTGATATGGGCTGGGGACAAGTTGACATAATGTCCAATCATCTCCAAGGCAGAGATGTGTGACGTGCGTTGACTCCGGTTGCAGTTTGCTGTGACAATGTGACAGGTGGCAGCAAATAATTGATGGCGAATTCTCACGGCTACACAGGCAGAATCTTGCGAGTGGACCTGTCATCAGGGCACATCTCAGTTGCGCCCACGTCCGACTATACTGCATTCGTCGGGGGACGGGGCATTGCAGCCAGGATCCACTGGGACGAGGTGCCGCCGCAGGTTCCGGCTCTGAGCCCTGAGAACCGCCTGACTTTTCTTACCGGGCCGCTCGTCGGTTTTGCCGGATTCGCCAGCTCCCGCTGGCAGGCGTGCGGTAAATCTCCAGCTACAGTCCCGGAGCATTTCTGCTACAGCAACCTCGGAGGGACCTGGGGGGTTGCTCTAAAATCTGCTGGATACGACGGCATCATTGTCCAGGGGAGGTCTGACAGGCCGGTCTACCTTCTGGTTGAACAGACCGGGGCGCAACTGCAAGATGCCGGCCATCTCTGGGGCAAGGGCGCTATTGAGGCGCGGGAGATGCTCAAATCGGAATTGGGAGACTCTGTGAATGTGGTGGCATGCGGCCCGGCAGGAGAAAACATGGTCGTTATGGCAAACCTGCTGGCTGACAAAGACGCCAGCGGCAGCAGCGGCTTTGGGGCAGTCATGGGGGCGAAGAATCTCAAGGCCATAGCCCTTGTGAAGGGGAACACTAAATTGACCGCTGCCTACCCTGACAGGCTCCGGGAGTTAGTGCTTTACTATCGCCAACTGCGAGGGGGTTGGAACGAACAGTACTTTGCCAATGTGGCAGGCAAGACAAGGCGGGATCACTGCTGGGGATGCCCCGGATTATGTGGCAGGATAGCCTGGAAGGCAGAAAACGGCGCTGAAGGTAAGTTCTTCTGTCAGTCCGCCCTGTTGTATCAGATCAGGGCTCAGCAGTACTATGGCCGGGGCAAGGAAGGAGATGTGCCGTTTTACGTCACCAAGCTCTGCGACAACTATGGAATCGACACCATGGCTGTGCATGCGATCATGAGTTGGCTTTCCAGGTGCTACCGGGAGGGTATCCTTAGCGAAGAGGAAACGGGCCTGCCTCTTTCCAGGAGCGGCAGCCTGGAATATGCTGACGTGCTGCTTCGCAAGATCGCCTATAGGGAAGGCTTTGGTGATCTGCTGGCTCAGGGCATCGAGAAGGCGGCGGACGCCGTCGGGAAAGGAGCACGAGACAAGATTGGTGACCTGATTCACAAGGCGCAGCAGCCAGACCAGTACGGTGCCCGCACCTATGTCATTAACGGGCTGCTGTACGCTACCGAAGTCAGGATGCCGATCCAGGAGCTTCACGAAGTGTGCATACCCATACTCGAGTGGCTTGGCTGGGCGCAGGGATTGAAAGACGCCTACATGTCCAGCACGGTCCTTCGCGATGTTGCTGCCAGGTTCTTCGGCAGCCAGGCTGCCGCTGACCTCTCATCTTATGAAGGAAAGGCACTGGCAGCAAAGCTGATTCAGGACCGCGAGTATGCCGGGGAATGCCTTATCCTGTGCGACTATGGGTGGCCGGTGATCACCTCGCTCAACACCACAGACCATGTCGGCGACCCCTCGCTTGAAAGCAGATTCCTCTCGGCAGTCACTGGAAACGAGGTAGACGAAACAGGTTTCTACCGCCTGGGTGAGAAGGTTTTCAATCTTCAGAGGGCCATCCTGGCTCGCGAAGGTCACCATGGACGGCCCAGCGACACACTCCCGGAGTACAGCTTCAGCACTCCACTGAAATTCGATGTCCTCAATACCGAAATGCTGGTACCTGGTCCCAATGGCAAACCCACCTCCAGAAAGGGAATGACACTGGACAAGGGAGAATTCGAGAAGATCAAAGGAGAATACTATCAACTGAGAGGGTGGGATGTGTCCACCGGCAGGCAGACGAGATGGAAACTCGCAGAGCTGGGCCTTGCAGACGTCGCCGATGAACTGGAACCGAGAGGGCTGCTGGCCTGAATAGTTGGAGCGGGTGACGAGATTCGAACTCGCGACTCCTTGCTTGGGAAGCAAGCACTCTACCGCTGAGTTACACCCGCTCTATATCTATAGTGGAAGTTTAATGAGCCCTGGATAACACTGTCAAGCAGTAAACTTGACATAATATTTAAGGTAATGTTTAGGAACTATGCTCAGGGGGCACATCTTCCGGTGCACCCCCGTCTTCCTTCTTCCTACCATGAAAGGACCTGTGCACCTCTCTCAGTTGCCTGTCAGTGACATGGGTATAGACCTGTGTCGTTCTGATGCTTTCGTGCCCCAGCATCTCCTGAACCGAGCGAATATCAGCGCCAGCTCTCAACAGGTCTGTGGCAAACGAATGCCTCAACGTATGAGGAGTGGCCTTTACAGGCAGGCCGCAAATTCTGGCATATTTGGCCACGATGAGCTGTATCGACCGGGACGTCAACCGCATATTCTGCCCGTCCCTTGACATGTCTACGCCGCCGGAATACCGGATAAACAACGGCTTGAAATGGTCCTCACGGGTGTCCAGGTAACGCCTGATCCACTCTACAGCGCTGTCGGACAGAAACACCACCCGTGGCTTACTTCCTTTGCCAACCACGCCGAACTCCCTGCGCTCCAGGTCTACCTGGTCTCGATTGAGCCGCGCCAGTTCGGAGACCCTGAGGCCGGTGCTGAACAGGGTTTCCAGGATAGCTCTGTCTCTTAAACCTATTACGTCTGAAGTGTCCGGACTGTTTAAGAGTCTTTGCAATTGATCCGGATTGAGAAAAGTCACCGTTCTGGCCGTAACCTTGGGGAGATCTATCTTCTCCGGCGGCAGCGTTGAGATATTACGCTGGACTACAAGATAACGCAGACAGGCCCTGAGAGCGATAATGTGATAGCTCTGAGTGATCTTCTTCAGGGGCAAGCCGTCACGACCGGTTATCCGTGATAAATACAGCCTGTATTTTCGGACCAGTTCCAGGTCGATGTCCTCCGGTTTTATCCCGGGAGACGTCTCCGCCAGCCATTCCGAAAAACGCTTCAAATAGTGCCGGTAGACCTTGATGGTCAGCGGGGCAGCACCCTTTTCAACCTCCATGTATTCCAGGAACTGGTCGATTGCTTCACCGGTAGTCATAGCAGCCTTTTTACCCGTCTAAATCACGGTTCGCATAACGGCACTTTTGCGAAGTTACCATTTCGGGGGCCTCTTTGTCAATCCTTTGACATAATCAAAATCTCTGAGATGCGCTGCAGGAGACCGTCCAGGCCGATCCCCTGGCTCGCCGAAACGGGTATCATGCCCTCCAGCTTCACGGGTATCATGCCCTGCAGGTTCACTTGCAGGCGCTGTTCCAAATCTTCTTTCACTAAGCCATCGCTGCCCAACAGGTCTATTTTATTGAGCACTGTCAATCTCGGCTTGGCATCCAGACCCAGCTCAATCAATATGTCCTCCACAGTCTGGTACTGCTCGGCAGCATTCTTATGCGTTATGTCTACTACGTGAACCAGCAAATCTGCTTCACTCAGTTCCTCCAACGTTGCTCTGAAAGCAGCCACTACTGTAGGAGGCAGCTTATGAATAAAGCCAACGGTGTCCGTCATGAGCACGGTCTGCTGATCAGGCAACTTCAGACGGCGCGTCGTGGGGTCCAGAGTAGCGAACAACTTGTCTTCTACAAACACGTCAGCACCGCTCAGCGCATTCAGCAATGTGCTTTTGCCGGCATTGGTATAGCCCACCAGCGCCACAATCGGCACGCCGCTTCTCTTGCGCTGTGTTCTGTAAAGAGCGCGATGCTTTCGTACATCTTCAAGTTCCTTCTTCAACCGTTGAATCCTTCGCTCAACAAGACGTCTATCAGTTTCTATCTGCGTTTCACCCGGGCCCCTGGTTCCTATCCCGGCACCCAACCGCTCCAGGTGGCTCCACTGTCCGGCCAGACGGGGGAGTAGATATTGATGTTGCGCCAACTCTACCTGCAATTTCCCCTCATGTGTCTGTGCCCGCCTGGCAAATATGTCCAGAATCAATGCCGTCCGGTCGATAATCTTAACATCAAGGAAAGCATCCTCCAGATTGCTCTGTTGCCGCGTCGAAAGCTCGTCATTACAGATCACCACGTTGTATCCTATGTCCTCCTTGAGGGCCACCAGTTCCTTCAGCTTTCCGCTGCCCAAATACATGGGCGTATGCCTTTCCAATCGCTGTACCATCTGGCCCACCACCTCTACACCGGCCGTATCGGCCAGGCTCGCCAGCTCGCTCAGCGAGTCTTCCAGTATCCATCTGTCCCTGTTGTCTTTCATCTCTACCGCCACCAGGAAGGCTTTTTCCCGGACCTCGGCAGTGGAAAATATCTTTTTTTTGGAAATAGTGCCTCCTTTATGTCAACATCTTATGTCAGCCGGTCAACATTATGTCAACAATTTATGTCAATCAGCAACCCAATTCAGCCAGCTACCGGGCAAAGCTGATGACATGGTCATTATGTCAAATTACTTTACTTCCTGCCGGCCTGCGACCTGCTCCACGCCAGCAGACACTCCAATCCTTCATCAATTTCACTGTCCGCCGCGGTTAGTGACAGACGAATGTACCCTTCTCCATACTTGCCATAGCCGGTGCCTGGCGTAACCACCACGCCGGCCCCATCCAGCAGCTTTGTGGCATACTCTGCCGACGTATAGCCATCAGGAATCCCCGCCCAGATGTAAAGGCTGGCCTTGGGAGGAGTTACCCGAAGCCCCACCTCACGGAGCACCTTGACGATCCGGTCACGCCTCCGCTGATAAATGGCATTGTGCTCCTCAATGCAACTCTGGTCTCCGCGCAGCGCCTCAATGGCCGCATACTGGATGGCCTGGGGTATCCCCGAGTCTAGATTCGATTTGAACCTCATCAGGGCATCCCTTATCTGCGCGTTGCCCACCGCCATCCCCACCCGCCATCCTGTCATGTTATAGCTTTTGGACAGAGAATGGAACTCCACTCCCACGTCCTTCGCGCCCGGCACCTCCAGGAAACTCGGCGGCCGGTAGCCATCAAACGCAACCTCAGTGTAAGGGGCATCATGGCAAACCACCAGATCATATTTCTTGGCAAACGCCACAGCTTTCTTGAAGAAATCGATCCCGGCCACCGCTCCCGTAGGGTTATTGGGATAATTCAACCACAGCACTTTGGCACGGCGCGCCACCTCCGGCGGCACCCGCTCCAGGTCAGGCAAGAAACCGTTGTCCTCAGTCAAGGGCATAAAGTAAGCCTCGCCGCCGGCAAACATCGTGCTCACAGAGTAAACGGGATACGCCGGGTCAGGGATAAGGGCAATATCGCCGGGATCTACAAAGCAAAAGGCAATATGCCCGATACCCTCCTTTGAACCGATCAGAGGCAGTACCTCTTTGTCAGGATCAAGGACTACCCCAAAACGCCGCTCATACCACTGGGCAATAGCCCGACGGAATTCGGGCAGGCCATAGGTTTCCGGGTATCTGTGATTGGCCGGCACCTTCGCCTCCCGGCATAGCCTCTGGATAATACTGTCCGGCGTCGCAATATCAGGATCGCCCATGCCAAAGCTGATCACCTTCTCTCCCCTGCTCTTTCTCTCGGCTATCTTTTGAGATATCCGTACAAAGAGATAGGGTGGCAGCTCTTCAATACGTCTAGAAACCCTCATTGCTCCTCCAATAGATGCCGGCCTAGTCCAGCCAGTGCCCCGTGAAAACCATCTCAGCCGGCCCGCTGAGATAGACTGCGCCCTTGCCATCCCATTCCACGCTCAGCCTGCCCCCGGGCAACACCACATCAACCTTACTATCAACATAATGATGCAGTTGTGCCGCAACGGCCACCGCACAGGCGCCTGTGCCACAGGACAGGGTCTCCCCGGCACCACGTTCCCATACCCGCACCGTCACCTCTCTGCGTGATACAACGTGAGCTATTTCGAAGTTCAGACGGCGGGGAAACAGCCTGTGATTCTCCACCAGAGGACCCATCTCTGTCAAGGGGAATTTGTCCACATCTTCCACAAAGCATACGCCATGAGGATTTCCCATGGAAACAAAGGTCAGCAGCAACTCCCGGCCCCCGGCATCGACCCCATAATCCACCACAGGTATCGCCTCTACCTTGGCCGCCAGAGGAATGTCCTCCGGTCTGAATTGCGGCCCTCCCATATCTACCTGAAAACGACTGCCACTGCCAAGTGGTTTGATTCTCTTAACACCGGCCGTCGTCTCAATGGTCACTTCCCTATCCGCGTCAGCCAGCCCGCTACTGATCACATATCTGGCAAAACACCTCAGGCCGTTGCCACAGACCTCGGCCTCTGAGCCATCGGGATTAAACATCCGCATACGGAAATCCGCGCTGCTTGATTTCAACAGCAATATCAAACCGTCACTGCCTATTCCAAAGCGACGATGGCACATAGCCCTGGCGAGCTTGGGCCAATCTCGCTGCAACCCAGTGGCATCTATCAATATGAAATCGTTCCCCGTAGCCTGCAATTTGGTGAACTCCATACCCGCCTGCTCTTTCATCACAGATACTCCCTGACCCTTCAACAACACTTCTACCCAGAAGCTACATCAGCTTCATGTCCTTCAGACTGACATATGACCTGTCAGCTACAATGACATGGTCCAGAACCTCGATGCCCACAATGTTACCGGCTTCAACCAGCCGTCTGGTGAGTTTTATGTCATCTTCCGATGGCTGGGGGTCGCCGGAAGGGTGATTGTGCACAAAGATCACCGAGGCAGCGCTGGCTGATATCGCTTCCTTGAACACTTCCCTTGGGTGGACAATACTGGAGTCAAGGCTGCCTATGGAGACCGGGGCTACTCCTATTACCTTATTTCTGGTATTCAAGAGGAGCGTCAGGAAATGCTCCCTCTTCTTACCTTTGAGCCTGCCCCCGACCTCTTTAAGCACATTCTCAGGGTTCTTTATGGCAGTCTTGTCTTCCTCAGGATAACCCTCCAGCCTCCTGCCTAATTCGAAGGCAGCTTTAAGCTGTCCCGCCTTGGCCAGGCCTATGCCTTTGATCTCTAATAGCTCCCCTATCGAGCTATCAGCTATGCCCTGCAAACTTCCAAATCCGCTCAGCAATCGCTGCGCAGTCAGCATCACCGATTCACCCCTTACCCCCCGGCCCAGGATCAGCGCCAGCAGTTCCTGCACAGAGAGGGCTTCAGGGCCCAACTGAAGAAGCCTCTCCCTGGGACGCTCCATGGGTGGCAGATCATGAATAGTAAATGACTTCTTCATGATCCCTTGCCTATTTGTGACCTCAGATAAACCTCCATGAACTCATCCAGGTCACCCTCCAGGACTGCTGCCGCATTGCTGGTTTCAAGGCCAGTCCGATGGTCCTTTACCATCTTATAGGGGTGGAGAACATAGCTGCGTATCTGGTTCCCCCAGGCAGCCGCGACATGCTCGCCTTTGAGCCTTGATCTCTCCTCAGCCCTTTTGTTCCACTCCACATCCAGAAGTCGAGCCTGCAGCACCTTGAGGGCTACCTCCTTATTCTGGTGCTGAGAACGCTGGCTTTGGCAAGTGGCTATCAGCCCGGTCGGGATATGCGTTATCCTGACCGCCGAACTCGTCTTCTGCACGTTCTGACCACCTGGGCCGCTTGACCTGAAGGTATCTATTTTTAGATCATCAGGATTTATCTTTACCTCCATGGTTTGCTCTACTTCAGGCAATACCTCCACTAAGGCAAATGAGGTATGCCGGGCATGATCCGAATCAAAGGGAGAAAGGCGAACCAGGCGGTGCACACCATGCTCCGACCTGAGATAGCCATAGGCAAGATTCCCCCTGATCTCCAGCACAGCACTCTTTATCCCTGCTTCCTCTCCGGGTGAGGTATCAAGTACCTCAGCCCGATAGCCCCGCTTCTCCACCCACCTCAGATACATTCTCAATAGCATCTCCGCCCAGTCCTGAGATTCGGTGCCTCCAGCACCTGCATGGATGGCCACAATAGCATCACGCTTGTCATATTCACCGCTGAGAAGCAGTTGAAAATCGCGCCTCTCCAGATCGGAGGATACCCGATCTATTTCGGAGCGGACTTCCTGTTCCAGAGAAATGTCCCCTTCTTGAAGTGCGAGGTCAACCAACTCCTTGAGTTCGTTGACTTTGCCTTCCAGCCCACGCCAGCTTTGGGTTTCTTCCTTCAGCGCGCTGAGCCGACGCATGATCTGATTCGCTTGGGCCGGATTCTGCCAGAAATCAGGGACGCTGGAGTTCTTCTCTAGCTCAGAGATCTCCTTCTCTTTTCCTACTATGTCAAAGACGCACCATCATAGCAGAAATTCGGCTATGTAAGTCTTCCAGCCTCGCCTTCTCAGTTTGCATCTCTAATCCTTCCTCCTAATTTCCAATACGTACTGAAAAATCATCTCTAGAAGACGCGGCTGCCTTGCTGTGTGCTTCACCATTGGCGCCGGGCAGATGTTCTGAGGCAGCCATATGAGCCAAGCGCGCTGGCTCGGGAAGCTTGTAGCCTCGACAGCATTTCATCACCCATGATATCGCTGAGGGCAAATCCACCTTATGCCCAATGGAAATGTAGAGTGGCTTCGACCCCACTTTGGTGCGCAGCGCTGCTCCAACAACTTCACCTTTATCTACTATCTCCGCCAGGCTGCCCACCTCCGCACCTACCGCTTCATGTTTGCCGCAAAGGAGGGACTTAGCGCAACCGATAGTAGGCACATTCAGGAGAAGTCCAATATGTGAAGCCAATCCTATCCGCCTTGGATGGGCCAGCCCCTGGCCATCGACCAGAATCAGGTCTGGAGTCGAGATCAACTTTTCACACGCCGCCAGGATCAGGGGAGCTTCGCGAAACGACAGCAGTCCGGGCACGTAAGGGAACTCTACCCTCTGCTCCACCACCCTTGTCTCCACCACAGTCAACCGGGGGTAGTCCAGAACCACTACAGCCCCGGTGGCTATCCCGCCGACACGAGGCAGGGAGATATCCACCCCGGCCACCAATCTGGGCAAATCAACCTCATTCTCCCTGGACACCAGGGATGCCAAGCGCCGCTGGATTGCCTGGGCTTCGGCCGGGGTCACCTGCCACGAGTGTCTCTGCTGTACCTGCATCGCTTGATTATAGTTGCTCCACTATGGTTCTAGCAACGTGACGAGTTGGCCAAATTCCATCTCAGTGGCACTGAAAACGGATGTCTGATATCTTCAACAGATGGATCAGCCCTGAAATAGCAGCGGTTGGTGAACAACCTGTTTTGTGTCATTGAGAGGAGCGTAGCAGAATCCACAGGCTATGGTTAGAGCACAAGCATTGATGTTGACGGGGAGGAAGACTTGTGGGATAAAGAGCAACCGGGACATGGAATGAGTGCCTCATAATCCCCGGAGAAGGAAAGACGAGATTGGCAAAACGGCAAGGGCATAGAGGAATGCCACTGAGAACTCCACTGAAAAATCCGCAACCAGCGGTGATCCATGTACCTGTACTTCTCCAAACGGTGATCGATCTCCTGAACATCCGGCCGGGTGGCCGTTACATCGACTGCACTCTGGGCACAGCAGGGCACGCCGCTGCCATCCTGGAGAAAAGCCTGCTGCCGGGAGGCTCGCTCCTGGGCATAGATGCAGATCCCAGGGCCATAGAGGTAGCAAAGGAAAGGCTCGAACATTACGGCGGAGCTGCCATCCTCGTCAACGGGAACTTCAGATCTCTCCGGGACATCTGTCGGGAACACAGTTTCTATCCGGTAGAGGGCATCCTGTTTGACCTGGGGCTCTCCTCGCTCCAGTTGGAGGATGAAGAGCGGGGATTCAGCTTCAGGTTCGATGCTCCTTTAGACATGCGCTTCGATCCAGGGCAGCCAATCACTGCAGCTAATATCATCAACAACTTCCCGGAGGGCGACCTTGCTGCTCTTCTCAGAAAGTATGGCGAAGAGCCCCAAAGCCGTCACATAGCCAGAAAGATTGTCAGCCACCGTCCCATCAATACAACGCTGCAGTTGGCCAACATAGTAGGGCAAGCTTCAGGAGGGAGCCGCGGCAGGATTCACCCGTCAACAAGGACTTTTCAAGCACTGCGTATCGCTGTTAACCAGGAACTGACCAATATTGAGGAAGCCCTTGAACAAACGATCGATCTTCTTCATCCAGGAGGAAGGCTGGTCGTCATCAGTTATCATTCCCTGGAGGATCGCCTGGTGAAACAATTTATGCGAAGAGAGTCAAAGGGTTGTCTCTGCCCTCCGGACGTACCGGTCTGTAGTTGTGGACATAATCCCACGCTGAAGCTTGTCAATCGAAAGGTGATCACCCCATCAATGGCGGAAAGGAAAGATAACCCGCGTAGTCGCAGCGCCAAACTGAGAGCAGCAGAACGCTTATGACAGGAAGCTGGAGGAAATCCTAATCTGGTCTTGTGAGATTGACTTTATTAGCTGTAGTAGATAACCAGACTCACATTGGCGCAGAGGGAGACAACCTCGAATCACTAACGGGCCGCATCTGTGGCACATCTGGCGCAGCTTGAGGAGTGTACCATAGCAACAATCGCCTCCATCCTTATCCACCAGTCAGAGCTTGATTCAGTACGCTCACCCTTGGCACCGATTATCACAAAATCGGGGCCAACTTCTTTGATTATTCCGCTGGGGATGCCTCTACCTGCACCATCAGCCTCGGCAATTATCAAAACCTCGTGACCAAGTAGATCCATTAGCCTTTCATGTAGCTGCATATTGCCTCCCCAAGTTTGCCACAAATATACGAAAGCCCACTATCGGTGTGGGCTCGGCTGGATTCGAACCAACGACCAACCGGTTATGAGCCGGCCGCTCTGCCACTGAGCTACGAGCCCCCTTGAACCTCTCCTCCTGAGCAAGCCAATTATAGTAGTTCAGCCTCATGATTTCAAAGGGCTCTTTCACAGACCCAGGAGCTGCCGCTTCTTCTGTGCAAACTCATCCTCGGTAATGACTCCTTTGTCCCGTAGAGAGGCAAGCCTCTCCAGTTCATCTAACCCCGAGGTTGCTTTTGTTTCGGTCTTGAAGTTAGTCATCCTCTGTACAATAGCCTCTCTTATCGCCTCGAACGCCTTCTGCTGATTAGCCCTGAAAACGACTGCGTTCTCATCTTCTGCAACATCTGATTTCGAATCCCTCGTCTCTTGCCTCTCCTCTTTCACGCCCACCCCTCCTCCTTCAGGGTTAACTTGACAGATCCCCCACTGCCAAAAAGTGATAATCCATACACCACATGACAGTATAATAGGCTGTAAGTACTTGATAGCCTGGATATCACATGAACATGAAACTCGACAGGAAGGGGAATGGATAATACGAAATACTCAGCAGGATCAGGGGAATTGGCCAAAATAGAAAAAGCGGGAGAGGGGATTCGAACCCCCGACCACCTGCTTGGAAGGCAGGTACTCTACCAACCTGAGTTACTCCCGCAAGATCATCCTCATTTTAGCCCTCAAAATCGCCCGCCGTCAAAGAGCCTGTCTCAATTGCAAGGAACAATTCTTTCGGTTTTATTCCAGAGGCTGCGTACGTATTGCTTGTTCGCCACTGTTCTGATATATTTATCGGCGATTCCAAAAGGCATTCCAAGACAGAAACCCTCTCTGAGACAAATGCAGCACCTAAATCTGGAAACAACGCAATAAGCACAAACACAGAATACCAGCCAGCAGGTTTAGTAAGTGATAAAGGATAACAGATTACGCCAGAAAATCATCACCGGAGCACTGCTGGCCTTGTTTCTCGGCATCGCCCTGTATTTCCGCATCGCCTTCCCTTACCATCTGGTCTTTGGAAGCGAGCAGGTAAAGTTCACTGGTAATGACGCCTGGTACCACATACGCATAATTGATAACCTGGTTCACAACTTTCCCCACCTCAATTCCTTCGACCCATATATGCTCTTTCCTGGCGGTGGCTCAACAAGCAGCCATTTCCCTTTCTTTGACTATCTTCTTGCCGGCATCATCTGGCTCATTGGCCTGGGGTCACCAACTGAGCATACCGTAAATGTGGTCGCCGCCTATTTCCCCGCTATCCTGGGTGCACTGACTGTCATACCGGTTTACTTCATCGGCAAGAGCCTATTTAACCGCTGGGCTGGTATCGTCTCAGCCGGGCTGATAGCCATCCTTCCCGGCGAATTCCTACACCGGTCAACTCTGGGTTTTACCGACCACCACGTTGCAGAGGCCTTCTTCACCACCACTGCTATGCTGTTCCTCATATTGGCCATCAAGAACTCCAAGCGCGAGCAATTGACCCTGGCCCATTTCAGGCACCCAAATAAGACATCCATCACCAGACCTATGATCTACAGTCTTCTTGCCGGCGTCTTTCTTGGCATCTATCTCATTAGCTGGATGGGTGCTTTGCTCTTTGTGTTTATCCTCACTATCTACTTCCTGATCCAGTTCACAATCGATCATCTAAGGCAGAAACCGGTTGATTATCTATGCCTGGTTGGCGTTATCACTCTGTCAACTGCGTTGGTGATCTCTGCGCCCATTAATCGAGACAAGCTATTCCTGGCCTCACTGGCCATTGCTCTAATTGTCCCAATAGCCCTGACTACAGTCTCCAGGTTGATGTCACACAGAAAGCTCAGGCCATTCTACTACCCATTAGCCTTGTCGGGAGCAGGATTGGCTGCCCTCGGCGTTCTATACGCTATTGACTCTGCCCTCTTCAAGTCAATGGTGGACAGTCTGGCAATTTTCTCTTGGGACATTCACACAGCTAACAGTGAAATGTATCCCCTGCTGTTTCCCGGGGGTAAGTTCTCATTTACTTTGACTTGGGAAACCTTCACTACCAGTTCATTTCTCAGCCTAGTTGCGTTGGGCCTGCTGGTCTACGTGCTGGTGAAGAAGCGTGGTGAGGCCGACAAGACACTGCTTATCGTCTGGACTCTGGTGATTCTGGCAGCCACACTAGCACAGTTTCGTTACACTTATTATCTCGCTGTCAATGTCGCCCTCCTTACCGGTTACCTCTCATGGCAGATACTCCGCTCTGTCGGTTTGCAAGGAAGAGCTCCTGAATCTGCGACCAAATTACCTCTCCCAAAGAGAAAGAAGGTGAAGGCCAAGCCAAAGAAATTCCGATTGAGTGACGTGCGTATTCCTGCCAGATGGGTATATGTCACGCTCACAGCGATAGTGCTCTTCTTCCTGGTTTTCTTCCCCAATATAGGTAAGGCAAGAGCTAAGGCCAGTCAGGTTCCTGCTGGGGCTCCCAGCGATGCCTGGTGCGAGGTACTTTCCTGGCTAAGATCAGAAGAGAACACCCCGGAGCCCTTTGGCAACCCTGATTTCTATTACGAACGCTATGCGACCCTCTTCGAGTACCCCGAGACTGCCTACGGGGTAACCGCGTGGTGGGACTATGGCTACTGGATAGTCAGAATCGCCCACCGCATACCAAGCGACAACCCCGGCTCAGGAGCAACCCTGGGAAGATCTGAGGTAGCGCAGCTCTTTGTCGCCCAGGACGAGGCTTCAGCCAGCACACTAATGGATGATCTACGCTCAGAGTACCTCATCATAGATTACCAAAACGCCTCAGGCTTCTTCTATGCGGAGGTAGCTCGCTCCGGTGGCCGTGTGGTGAAATCTAGTATCACAGGATACCCGTACCCGGTGGATTTCTTTGACGAGTTCTATGACCCAAATGCGAAGGAACTCATAGTAATGTACTTCCCAGAATACTACCGCTCGCTATGTGTCAGGCTCTACAATTTTGGAGGAAAGGCAGTGACTCCTGAGACATGCACAGTGATCTCGTGGCAACTAAGGAAAACCGATCAGAATACATTCGTCAAGTATATAACTGACCGTCAGGAATTCCCTACGTACGAAGAAGCATCAGCTTACATCGCGGAAAATACGCCAAAACAGACATCAGAAGACCATTATCAGATAGTCAGCCCCAATCCGTTTGGCAGTCCAATAACTCTGGACAAACTCGAACACTTTGGGCCAGCCTATGATTCTGAATCTTCAGTGACAACCATGACAAGTCCAGTTCCAGCAGTAAGGGTCTTTGAATACGAGAAGTGACGATACCAGAAGCGCCTCAATATTTTCAGATGCGAAACTATTGCCAGGATGAGATACAGAAGACCATATATCTGCTGCTAACCTTTCAGCTTCCTCTAAATCTTTTCGGTGAAATCCAGCAGGCCGCCAACATCTGCATCTTCTAATCTTTCAGCCAACTGGGCAAGTCCAGCGTCATCCTCTTCCACAGGTGCAAACATGCTTAGGGACTGTCACTAAATAACCATTGCAAGTTATATTATTCTATGCTATATTTAGGACATGGATACGCATTTGATCAAACAACGATTTGAAGCCTTGGCAGGCTTTCTTGATGAGCGTCTTCGGAGGATTGTGGCTGCAGCGGAAGCCACCGCTATTGGCTATGGTGGGATTTCCATGACGCAAGCGAACCACTGACAAGGACCCCGTGCTCAGACAGTACCTTGAGAGTCTGATTGAACCTGTCAGTCGAGGAGACCCCGAATCACCCTTGCGATGGACGTGTAAAAGTGTGCGCAAGCTGTCTGATGAACTCAATCAAAAGGGACACCGAACCAGTCATAAACTGGTGGCGGAACTTCTACACAAGATGGGCTACAGCCTTCAAGCTAATCGAAAGACACTTGAGGGAGCGTCACATCCCGATCGCAATGCTCAGTTCGAGTATATCAACAACAAAGTCAAACAATATCAGGCCATCGAGCAGCCAGTCATTTCAGTTGACACCAAGAAAAAGGAACTGGTCGGTGATTTCAAGAATGGTGGCAGGGAACTTCGCCCGAAGGGCAACCCGGAAAAGGTGCGGGTTCACGATTTTGAGATTCCTGAACTGAGGAAGGACTCTCCCTGCGGCGTATATGACGTAACCTGGAATTGGGGATGGGTCAATGTCGGCATCGATCATGATACCGCTGCTTTTGCAGTAGAGAGCATCCGCCGATGGTGGCAGTTGATGGGAGAGGAGAGATACTCGGAGGCAAAACAACTGCTTATTACCGCTGATAGTGGGGGCAGCAATGGCTACCGGAGAAAACTCTGGAAACTGGAACTACAGAAACTGGCGAACGAAACGGGCCTTTCCATCTCGGTCTCTCACTTGCCACCAGGAACCAGCAAGTGGAACAAGATTGAACACCGTTTATTCTCATTCATCAGTCAGAATTGGCGGGGGAAGCCCTTGGTGAGTCACGAGGTTATTGTCAACCTAATCGCTGCGACGACAACAAGAGAGGGACTTCGAGTCCAATCCCAACTTGATACCAAGTCATATCCCACAGGAATCAAGGTATCGGACAAAGAGATGGCTGGCATCAATATCCAAAGCGCTTCGTTTCACGGAGAGTGGAACTACACCATCTCTCCAACCACGCCTCAAGATGATACTATTAATTGATGACAGGCCCTTAGCACCGAATATACAATTTAGATTAACACCAAGTGTGGTATTATTACCTAATGAATGCAAACCTATAATTGTTGCGGCTCACGCT
>JAPLHP010000061.1 GCA_026389585.1 Chloroflexota bacterium
TTGAGCAGTCTGGACGCATCAGTGGAGGAGTAGCCTGGCAGCAGAAGAGCTTCAATATAGCATCTGGCACTCATACGCTTAAGTGGGCTTATACGAAAGATGGAAGTGTGAGCTCTGGTAGTGACTGTGGCTGGCTGGATAAGGTGGGATTTACTTCGGCATCATCTTCACCATATCAGACGTGGGGCACACTAAAGATAGAGGCTAGCCACATACCCCAAAGTACCATTTTAGAAGCCTATGTACCAGATGTGGCTAATTCTTTCTTTGCCACAACTGGGTGGCTGCAACCTTAACGATCTCTTGCCCAGAAGTCCCGGGGGTGGTATCTTGATGGGGGGCAGTAGCATTAAGAACCAATGTGGCTGGGAAGCCTGCCGCGGGGAACTGAGACACATTCGCTTTCAGCTTAGCCTCGCGCCAAGAGGGCAGAGAACTGCCGTTCGGAATACCAGGCATTGCCCATCCACGGAAAGGAGGGGACGTTCGCAGCGCAACTGAAGTCGGTACTTGCACAAGAATAGGACCCAACAAAGGAGGTAAAAGGTGAGAAAGTTATCATTGGCAATAGTGTTGATTCTGATGTTGGTCGGTTCAGCAGTGGGTGGTATGGCAGTGGCCACCAGCGCACCAGCTGGGCCAACCCTGAAGGCCAATGGAAGTAGTGCTCCGGGCACAATTTTCGTTTCAGGAAGCTATTGGGCCTTGGGAGCGCAGGTGGACATCTGGATGGATGTCCAAGACGCTGCGCATTATGTGGTCGTTGTATCGCCGTCGGGGAGCAAGGGGAATTTCAGCACCAGCTTCGTGGTGGGGCCAACCGCACTGGGCGAGCACTGGATAATCGCGGTTCAGGCCGGGGATCCCGAAAAAACGGTCAAGGCATCATTCTTCATTAAGAGCACGCAGCCGCTAGACGATAGGACTGCGGGGATCATGGAAGAAATCGTGAAGGACCCCGAGATTGGGCTGGCAATGTTTGATTCGGCCTACGGACGTGAGTGCTGGACTCAGTCGGGTACCTACGGTATAGAAACCACGTACGACGGAATAAGACACGTCAGCCTCACCATTTGCGTCGCCGAACTGAGTGGCCTACTTAATAGGGACAGCGTGAAGGTGGAAATTCACCTTTATTCACCAGTAACAGCACAACCAGCAATACCATCCGGTTGGTGCGAGTTAGACACGATTTACTCTAACGGCATGAAGGTCTACGAGTTCGACAGCGATGGCTGGAGAATTACCGGAAACGTGAAACACCCGAATGTTCTGTGTACCTATAACGCTACCACGATCGGACACAATGAGCCCGTCCCTGTGGGACCTATCTGTGTGCAGTCCTACGAGCCTGGCCTTGAGTACGCTGACGAGTAGCCTGAGAGCAAAGGATTGGCCAAAAGAACAACATAGATAGTGGGCACTGTAAAAGCGTAGCGGAGCAGGTTTTGGGGCTTGACCCCTTATACCAAGAGGGCTGAGGGAAGATTTGGGGGGGGCTGCAATTAAGCATGGCCCCCCCTTTTTCCATGTTCTGCGTTGGGCTCTGCCCAGTCATGACTCCAAAGAGGTGCTGGAGTGGCACAAGCGGCCGCGCAACAAGCGGGAGGTCTTCCACTTCATTCCCGCCTATTCCTCGTGGCTCAATCTGGCTGAAGTACTATTCAATCTGTTGCAGGGGAAAGTACTTTGCCGGGGCGTGTTCCCATCCAAACAAGGCTCTGGTGACGGCCATCAGGGACTGCATTGGGAAGCTAAACGAGGAGGGGCGCACCTTTGGTTGGACCAAAACCGCGGAGGCAATCATTACCTCAGTTAATAACCTGACATGACACCAGGCAGCCTTATGGATTGGACAGAATGTTGATGCCAGGTTGTGGCCGGGAGAGACATCAGTGGGGCTTGGGGAATGAGGCTATTCCCCTTGTTCACGTCCCGTGGTACAGTATGTGGGCTCGCTATGGTTTGAACAGTCTGGCTCCTCCGGTTTCTTGTGGAAGGTGTAACCGATCCCTGGCCTGGTGACAATGTGCTTAGGGTTGCCGGGATCTTCCCCAAGCTTTTTCCTCAGGCGTGCAATAGCTACCTGGAGGATGTGTGTGTCACTGCGATACTCTCGTCCCCAGACCTCAGTGAGAAGATATTCATGCGTAATCACTCTACCGGCGTTACGGGCCAGCAGACAGATAATCCTGTATTCGGTTGGTGGCAGCATAACTTCTCTTTCGTCTATGGTTACCAAATGATGGTCGAAGTCTATGCGCAACTGGCCTGAAGTGAATGGAGGCTGTGGTTCTTCCTGTGGAAACTTTGCTCGGTGAAGGACTGCCTTTACTCTAGCCAGAAGCTCGTTGATGCTGAAAGGCTTGGTTATGTAATCATCAGCACCGATATCGAGACCATGAACCACATCTTCCACCCCGCCTTTAGCTGTGATCATTATGATGGGCACTTCTGAGAACTCGCGTATACGTTTGCATGTCTGGAACCCATCCATGCCTGGCATCATGATGTCGAGGAGGACTAATGCTGGCTGCTCGTTCTTGATAAGCTGGAGTGCTGTCTTGCCTTCAGCAGCTGTTATTACTTGGTAGCCGTCTAATTCCAGGTTGAGGCTAACCAGTTTCACTAGCCCTGAGTCATCATCAACGATTAGGATCAGTGGTTTCTGTTGAGGCATATTTCTTCATCCTTCCTCAATAATATTCTTTCTATACTCATGCCCCGGTCATATCCAGGGATTGAGCAAATTCTACTAGGATGGAGTTACGCTTGTGTCTCAGCAGTAACCACTGATCTCACAAATTCCCCTCCGCCTGCGCAGAAAATGTCACCGAAAGGTCACAGTTGGAGATTGGTTGAGCGTCAGATGGTGCTGGCTTACTCTGCATGAGGGCTTGGGGCTTTTTTAAGGGTGTAACCAATACTCGGTCTGGTAACGATATATCTGGGGTTACTGGGATCATCACCGATTTTCTTTCTCAGTCGGGCCACAGCCACTTGAAGAATATGGGTGTCGCCACAGTATTCTTGTCCCCAGACTTCAGTCAGAAGCTGATCTTGGGTAATGGTTTTACCAGCATTGCGAGCCAGCAGGCATAGTGTTCTGTACTCGGTGGGAGTCAGCAGAACCTCTTCCTGGGCTATGGTCACCTGGTGTCGGGAAAAATCTATGCACAGCTGTCCTGAAATAAATGGTGGTTGTGGCATTTCCTCTGGGAACTTTGATCGGCGAAGTACTGCTCTTACTCGGGACAGTAGTTCATCGGTGCTGAAGGGTTTGATTACATAATCATCGGCACCGACATCTAAGCCGTGTATTACATCCTCAGCGCGACCTTTGGCAGTGAGCATTATGATAGACACCTCTGAGAATTCGCGGGTACGTTCGCATGTCTGGAAGCCATCCATGCCAGGCATCATGATGTCAAGGATGACTAATATTGGCTGCTCATTCTCAATGAGTTCCAGTGCTGTTTTGCCATCACGAGCTGTGATTGCATGGTAGCCTTCCAGCTCTAAATTGAGGCTAACCAGCTTCAGGATCCCCGGGTCGTCATCAACAACTAAGATCAATGGTTTACGTTGGGGCATTGGCTACACCTCCCGCTTTGCTCTTGTTGTCATTAGCTGGCACTTTAGCCTGAGCTCTTAGTTTCCTGAGGGGACAGTGGCAGCGTGAATGTGAAGATACTGCCTTTACCCAGGGCGCTCTCTGCCCAGATGCGGCCTCCGTGAGCACCTATTATACCCTTGCAGATGGCTAAACCCAAACCAACGCCACCACCCTTGTGAGACTGCCCGGAAGCAGCCTGGTAGAAACGCTCGAAGACCTTGCGCAATTCCTGGTGGCTGATGCCGATACCCTGGTCATGAACACGGACGATAAGCTCCTGTTTATTCGATTCACACTGCACCGAGATCTCTGTGTCCTCTGGCGAGTATTTGACTGCATTACTCAGGAGGTTGTCCAGTACTTGGCGGATGCGGCGGGGATCGGCTTCCACCAGGGGTAAGAATTCAGCAAACCGCGTGACAAAATGGGAATTCTTTGCCTTCTGTTCCATATCCTCTATGGCGTTGTTGACGATAGAAGTAATGCCAATGGGCTCCTTGTTCATAAGGAACCCACCAGCTTCGAGTTTTGAAAGTTGCAGCAGGTTTTCAATGAGTTCGGTAAGCCTGTCGCTTGCGAGATCAATTTCGTGAAGAAAGTTGTGTTTTTCCTTGTCAGTGAGCTTCTCATAATGGCGGAGTATGGTTGTGGTGTAGCCTTTGATTGAAGTTAAAGGTGTGCGCAAGTCATGGGAGACATTGGCCAGAAGCTCGGTCTTGAGGCGGTCTGCTTCGCGGAGTGCCCCAGCTGTGCTTGCTTCCTTGTAAAGCTGAGCATTTTCGATGGCGATAGCTGCCTCATCGGCAAAGGCGATAAGCAGGTTCGTTTTGCCGGCAAAGGCATTTGGCCTTGTGTTGTGGACGAATAGAACTCCGATGACGGTATTCTTAGACTTTATAGGCACGCCGGCGTATGATCTAATCCCTGCTGCCAGAAGGACAGGGTTGGTGCCTTCGACGGTGTCTACATCGTCGATGATTGCAGGTTCACCGCTGTTGATGATTCCCCTGGTCACTCCATGTGGCCGTGCTGCGATTGGAGGTGGTGTAATATCTACTATCCTTCTGGTAACACCATGTGGCTGTGTCTTGGTGGATAATGAAGGGATGCCTACAAACTCCTCACTACCTACACCGAGGCTGCCGTCTTCATTCACTATCACAATACTGGTGTAATTAGAATCGAGCGCTTTGCCAACCTGAGAGACAATATCCTTGATCACCTTGTCAAGGTCGAGGGTGTGGGTTATTGACGTCAATACTTGATGCAGAGCGGCCAGTTCCTGGTTGCGCTGGAGTATCTCCTCTTCAGTCTTCTTGCGTTCAGTGATATCCTTTGTAAGTGCAATGAATCCTGCTGGTTTCCCGGATTTATCCCTCAGCAGTGCACTGCTTAACTCGGCATCAATTTCTCTGTCACCCTTGGTCAGCAGGGTATACTCGGTATTACCGCTTCGGCCGTATTGTAATGTATGTTTCATGTTCTCCAGGGCTTTAACGCGGTCTTTTGGGGAAACAAAGTCGAGAGCGCTCCGTCCGAGGAGCTCTTCTTTATGGCTATATCCGTAGAGGGAAACTGCAGCATCATTCAGTGCAGTGATGGTGCCTTCTAGATCAGTGACCATGACTCCGTCCGCAACGGATTCGAATATGGCGCGCAACTTCTCTTCTGACTCTGATAGTTCATCTTCTATCCGTTTACGTTCGGTAATATCTCTGAAGAAGCCTATGGTGCACTCCTTCATGTTTATCAAAGCCTTGGTTGCGCTTATATCTGCATATATCACGGTTCCGTCTTTGGTAATGCAGGGAATGTCTGACGCCAGCGCTTTTTTCCCTGTCGCCTGAGCCTCGATTTCAGAGAGTATGTGATCCCGTTCATCCATCGGATGAATGGCACTCCTATCCATTCCCCTTAGTTCTTCTTGAGTATATCCCAACATTCTACCTATGGCCGGGTTAGCATACGTGAATGTGTTTGTCTCACTGTCTATTACAAGTATCCCTTCCTCAGCGGACTCAAACAGTGTTCGATATCTTTCCTCTGATTCTTTTAAGGTTTGTTCTATCTTCTTATGTTCGGTAATGTCTATGAAGCTTCCTAAGGCTGCCTGTTGTCCCTGGAACTGCATAGATATGATCGTCTCTGCTACCCATCCTGTCTTGCCATTTTTGGTGACAATCCTGTATTCATGTGGAGAGGGCAAATCCCCCCGCAGTATCTTTAAGGCATTATCTCTTACCTCATCCCTGTCCTCTGGTACGACAAGCGTGAAATAATCCATGCCCAGCAATTCTGCCTTGCTGTAACCTGTGTATATTTGGAACTGATGGTTGACATATTGAATGATTCCGTTTTGGACAATGTGGATGCCAGTCGGGGAATTACCAAATAGGCTGTCGAGCAACTGCTGAGCCTGGTTGTGGAGGATGTCTAATGATTTTCTCAACCCATCGACCCCTTTATGCAGTGTCGGCAATCTGTCGATGAGTGGTTCCTTGGATTTTCTCTCATCATTCATTGTATATTTCTGCCCCTATTTAACCACTTTATGATGACTTTTGACAGACTCTTTGGTTTTTTTCTCTTTGACGGGATGTGGCCTGTGATTCTGCTCGTTGCTGCTATCAATTTGTTGAAACTCGACTAGTTGCTTTCTGAGATCGATGATGCGGTCACGCAGAAGGGCTGCCTTTTCGAATTCTAGATTTCTGGCAGCACTCTTCATCTGGGATTCCACATCCTTGATCAGGCCGGCTATTTGGTCCTTGGAGAAGGAACGGTCTGCTTTGTAAGGGGCATGAGCCTCGGCAACCGCCTTGATTCCGTCGTTTATATCTTTTATGGCTTTTCTGATACTCTGCGGGGTAATACCGTGCTCGCGGTTATAGGCTTCCTGAACTGAACGACGCCGGTGGGTCTCATCAATAGCCGCCCTCATTGAACCGGTGATGGAGTCGGCATACATGATGACATGCCCGTCAACATGGCGGGCGGCACGTCCCATAGTCTGAATGAGTGCTCCTGTTGACCTTAAAAAACCCTCTTTATCGGCATCAAGAATAGCTACCAGGCTCACCTCCGGTAAGTCAAGACCCTCCCGGAGAAGATTTATCCCCACTACTACGTCATAGACACCAAGGCGGAGGTCACGCAGAATCTCTACCCTTTCCAGCGTCTCAATCTCTGAATGAAGGTAGTGGGTCTTTACCCCCATTTCTCTGAGATATTCGGAAAGTTCCTCTGCCATTCTCTTGGTGAGGGTGGTTACCAGACAACGTTCTCCGTGGTTGACACGGGTCTTGATCTGTTCCAGAAGGTCGTCTATTTGGCCTTTGGTGGGTTTGACCTCGACAGAGGGTTCGAGCAGGCCGGTAGGGCGGACAAGCTGCTCTGCTATCTGCTGACCATGTTCGTATTCGTAAGGTCCTGGTGTGGCCGAGACATAGATAACCTGATTGATGCGATTCTCGAATTCTTCAAAGGTCAGGGGGCGGTTATCCAGAGCGGATGGCAGGCGGAAGCCATATCCTACCAGTGTTTCCTTCCGACTTCTGTCGCCGTGGTACATCCCCCTGATTTGGGGCAGGGTCATGTGGGATTCATCGACAAACAACAAGAAGTCGTCGGGAAAGTAATCAAAGAGAGTTGATGGTGGACTGCCTGGTGGACGGCGTGAAAGATGGCGGGAGTAGTTCTCCACTCCGGTACAATATCCCACCTCCTGGAGCATCTCGATGTCATAATTGGTGCGTGTCTCCAACCTGGCTGCCTCTGGCTGTTTTCCCTGGCTCTGCAGCTCTGCCATTCTTTCTTCCAGTTCTGACCGGATATCGGATATAGCTGCAACCAGTTTTTCACGTGAGGTGACGAAATGCTTTGCCGGGTAGATGTCTATATAGTCACATTCTGTCAGCACTTCTCCGGTGAGCGGGTCGATCTCCATAATACGCTCGATTTCATCTCCCCAGAATTCAATCCGCACTGCTTTTTCCTGGTAAGAGGGCTGGATTTCCAGAACATCACCCCGAATGCGGAACCTGCCGCGGCTAAAGTCGATGTCATTTCGCTGATACTGCATATCAACGAGTTGGCGCACTATTTTATTCCGATTTCGTTTCTCACCTTTCTTCAACCCAATCACAAAGCCGTGATAGTCTTCGGGTGAACCCAAACCGTAGATACAGGAGACTGAAGCTACGATAACCACATCCCTTCTCTCAAAGAGTGCACGGGTAGCAGCATGGCGCAGCTTGTCGATTTCCTCGTTTATGTCTGTTTCCTTCTCTATGTATGTGTCAGTGTGGGGAATATATGCCTCTGGTTGGTAGTAGTCATAGTAACTGACAAAATACCCCACAGCATTTTGAGGGAAAAAATCCTTAAACTCGGTGTACAACTGGGCTGCCAGGGTTTTATTATGGCAGATGACCAGGGCAGGCCTCTGAATCCTTTCGATGACATTAGCCATGGTGAAGGTTTTGCCGCTGCCGGTTACTCCCAGGAGCGTTTGCCGTTTATATCCTTTAGATAGTCCATCTATCAGCTTTTCCACTGCTTGGGGCTGGTCGCCAGTAGGTCTAAATTCAGAGGAGATTTCAAAGGATGACATATACTTTAACACCCGGGTTTCATCTTATTTGATTTCTACGAAGTCGATAGTTTTGCGGTGATCAGGAAATACATCATACATGGTAAAGTATAAGACAGGAGTTAGCAATCTTATCAGCGGCGAGTGTATGTCAAGACACTGGCGTCGTCCCCAATCCATGAGAGGCTTGTCCCCCTGAGCGAAGGCGAAGGGTCTGTCCCTACATGGTGTTCCTACAGGCTGCTGCGTCGGGTCATCCTTCTGCGGAAGGATGGCTCATGGTTGATAGCTCATGGCTGAGATTGCTTCGTCGTCCTTCCGCAGAAGGACTTCTCGCAATGACACGGGGCGGCTTTGCGAAGCGCCCTCAAGGAAGGGGGGAAACTCCACCCTCACCCTAGCCCTCTCCCATCGCAGGGAGAGGGGACCACCTGGATTGCCCTTCACGGAGTGAAGGGCGTGGGAATGACATTAACGCGAAGTAATCCACGGATTAGGCGTCGTCACAAGCCGCAGCCTGAGGCTTTCTCTTGATCAGGAGAAAGCAAGGTGCTGAATTTCACACACGGTTTCTGTTCGGGGCATGTTTGAGTTTTGAGTGTGGTATCACAAGGTTAAAGAGGATGCTTTGCTGGCATGCCGGCACGACGGGGGTACTTTGATGGAGTGGGTAATACCTTATTCAGAATGACCAACAGGTGTTGATCCAGGTCTTTCAGGTTCACTTCCCTGATCTCTCCTAGCTCACCGCCGAGAATATCTATCGCTTTGGTGGCCTGGCTCAGTTCTCTCTCGATTTGCCCTTTCTTGGGGGCGACAACAATCCCACCCTTCTTGCATAGCGGCAGAGTCAACTCGGCGATGGTGGCGAGCTTGCTGACAGCGCGACAGACGACCAGGTCAAACATCTCGCGGTAGTCTGGTTGATGAGCGATGTCTTCGGCGCGTGCGGTTAGAACCTGTACTTGCTCAAGACCGAGTCTATTCACCATATGTTGTACACAAGCTGTTTTCTTGGCCACAGAGTCCAGCAGTACTACCCTGGCTTCCGGAAGGACGATCTTCAGGGGGACGCCTGGAATTCCACCTCCGGTGCCAACGTCTATGAAAAGGGGATTTCTTTTTGCCCAGGCCCCACCCCCTAAGACGGGTACTATAGTGAGGGAGTCCAGGAAGTGTTTGAGCTGTACCTCTTCATAACTGGTGATGGCAGTCAGGTTTACCCTCTTGTTCCAGTCGACCAGTTCCTCGTAGTAGAGTTGAAATTGCCGAACTTGCTCTGGAGTGAGGGTGAGGCCTAGCCGATCGGCACCGTCTAGGAGAAGCTCCAGCATCACTGGCTCTAGTAGATAACCTTTTGTTCTTCCAGGCGGGTGATCTCTTCGTCAGTCATGGCCAGGAGTTCTCTGAAAACGTAGTTGTTGTGCTCTCCAAGTAATGGTGAGCGGTGATGAATCTCAGTGGGGTTTCCCGACATTCTCCAGGCTGAATTGGCCACCCAGTCTACACCTGTGGCGGGGTGCTCAACCTCCATATACGTTTGCCTTGCCTGGAGATGTGGGTCGAAGAACCTTCCTTCGGTGTCGAGGCAGGGTGCTGCTGCGACCCCAAACTTCTGAAGTGTTTCCATTATCTCGTAGTAGGTGTAGTTGATGGTCCACTGTGAGATGAGTTTATCCAGTTCTTCTCGATTCTTAATCCGGCTATATCTATCGGCGAATCTCTCCTCCTGTACCCAGGGAGGAGTACCAATGGCCTCACAAAAAGCCTTCCATTCCTCTTCTGTCTGCACGGCGATGGAAACCCACTTATCGTCTCCTTTGCAGCGGTAATTGTTGTGAGGACACATTGTGGGATGGCGGTTGCCCAGAGTCCCTGGGACCCTCCCGTTCATGGTGTATTCCATTACTGCCTCGCCGGCAGTGCTGAGTACTGCTTCCAACTGGGCCATGTCGATATGCTGTCCTTTGCCGGTTCTCTTGCGGTAGTACAGGGCAGCCATGACAGCAAAAGATCCATGAAGGGAGCTGTTGATGTCAGCATATGCCTGCTGCAGGCCCAAGACACGTTCACCGCAGTAGCCTACCATACTGTCAATGCCAGCAAGGCTGGTCAGTGAAGGTCCATAAGTCTGGGCATCTCTCAAGGGGCCATAGCTTCCAGCGGCAGGCAGGGAAATCATGATAATAGCGGGGTTCACTGCTACCAATGACTCGTAATCCAGGGTATGCTCTTTCATAACACGGGGAGAGAAATTCTCAATCACAATATCACTTATTCTGACGAGGTTCTTGAGCACCGGTATGGCCTCGGGTTTGGCCATATCTATAGTAACGCTCAGTTGATTGCGGACCCCGCTGTGAAACCACGGGTCTCTATCCGGGTCTTTGTCCAGATTGTCGGGGCTGAGTCTCATGGAGTCTATGCGACTCCTTGTCTCCGCCTTTATTACTTCGGCCCCCAGATCGCCTAACATGCTAGCCAGATAGGGGCCAGCGAACACCCAACCAAAGTTGATCACTCGATAGCCTTGAAGGGGACGTTGTTTATGTGGACTCAAATGATTCCTCCCCTATGAAGTTGCACCAGCTCTTCTCTGGGATATCCGAGGCGGTGACAGTAGATTTCCTCGTTATGCTCCCCGAGCAGGGGGGCGGGTCTTTCCATTTTCCAGGGCGTTTCTGAGAATTTGCACGGGGCGCCGGGATACTTCAGTTTGCCAGCGGCTGGATGGTCTATTTCTACGAAATACTCCCGCACTTCGAGATGTTTGTCGTTAACTACCTCTTTTATGTTCTTGACAGGGCTGAAAGGGATCCTTTTTTCCAGGCAGAGGTGATGTATCTCCTCCTTGGTGTGTGCGGTCAGCCAGGGGGCCAGAAGTCCATCCATCTCATCGGCGTACTTCAAGCTTATTTCGCGGCGATCCTGGAATCTGGGTTCGTTGGAATACCAACCGGGTACTTCTCCATCGCCAATAAGCTCCAGGAACCTCTTCCATTGGTAACCCTGGATAGCGATCATGCTCACGAAGCCATCCTTGCAGGGTAGTATGGTGTATGGATAAACTCCCGGGGTGCGGTGTCCCCACCTCATGCGCTTCATTCCGTGCATTACGAAGGCCGATTCCTGATTCCCGGTGTGAAGAGTAGCCCAAACCTGCGCTTCAGAGACGTCAATATGTTGCCCTTCACCGGTTGCTTCTTGGGTGAACACAGCCGCCATGGCGGCTGCAGCACCGGCTGCCCCACTCTGGTAATGTCCCAGGCTTAACGGTGGAGTTAAGGGTTCTCTTCCGGGTTCACCTGCACAGACACTCTGCCCACCCAGGGCACTGCAATTTATAGCATGTCCCTTGTAGTCCCTATAGGGCCCGCTCTGTCCGAAGGGGGTGAGAGAGACCATAATGGCATGGGGGTTTACTTTTCGGATGTTTGGATAGGAGAGTCCCAGCCTCTCCGTTGTCGCGGGGGGGTTATCTTCTATGAAGATGTCGGTTTCCCTCAAAAGCTGTTTTAGTATGTTGGCTCCTGTACCAGTCTCGACATCGAGGGTTATGCCAAGTTTATTTGCGTTCAGGTAGAGGAAAAGGCCACTCTTTTCAGGGTGGGGTATGTCCTGTGGAAAGGGACCGTGTCTTCTTGAGTCGTCGCCGATATCAGGTTTCTCTACCTTGATTACCTCAGCGCCAAGATCAGCCAGAAGCTTACCGCAGTAAGGTCCGGCTATGAAATCGGCGTACTCCAGTACCTTTAGTCCACTTAAGGCCTTTTCATCCATGAAGAAAATTATACTTGCTGTGAGGAAATTCCGCAACGCGGGGTTAAGGTGTTTCGGTTGCCGGCGGGCATATTGTGAAGAAGGCTCGTCGCCATGTTGGATGGTGAAATGAGGAACGAACGGTCAATCCCGGTGCAGCTTTTACGAAAGGCCCCGGCGCTATATAATGGGGCCGTTATGAGAGCAATAGTGATGTTACCCACTTACAATGAGAAGGATAATATTGAGAATATTGTCGGGCAGGTATTGGAACAGGGTGATGTGAGCATCGTGGTTGTGGATGATAGCTCACCTGATGGAACAGGTGAAATAGCTGACAGGTTAGCAGCGGAGAAGCCAGGTAAGATTCATGTGATTCATCGGCAGGAACGGGGCAGGGGCACGGCTGGGATTGCTGGGCTCAAGTATGCCAGAGAGCAAGACGTTGACTGTATTATCGAAATGGATGCTGATTTTTCTCATGACCCCGGAAATATCCCGCAATTCCTGGAAAAGATAAGAGATTACGATGTAGTTATTGGTTCGCGGTTGGTGATGGGAAGCAGATCGCAGCGAAGCCCGGTGAGAAGATTGATCAGCAGTGGTGCCAACATATATACGCGACTGCTATTGGGATGGTACATCGGAGACTGGGCTGGCGGGTATAAGTGTTATAGGCGGGAGGCCTTAAGGTCGTTGGATTTCGATGCTTTTTACTCAAAGGGTTACTCCATCGGTATGGAAACGCTTTACAGGCTGGTAAGAAATGGTTTTAGCTATGTAGAGATACCTATTGAATTCACGGATAGGAGAAAGGGCGAAGCCAAATTCTCGGCGGGGGAGATCGTGAGTTACGCGGCTAATGTCATTCGAGTAAGATTTGGGTTTTAGGCAAGGCAAAGCTTCCTGAGCATCATGAAAACCAGATCAATAGGGAATCGAAGCAAAGGCATCACTATCTTATAGATGAAGTAACTGGTTAGGATTCCCAAGGCTGCTCCAGCCAGGATGTCTGAGGGGTAATATACGGCGGAGTAAAGTTTGGCCAGGGGCATGAGGATAGCGGGTATAAAAACAAGCAATCCCAACTTGCGGTTTCTCTGCCAGATGCTCGTCGCTGCAGCAAAGGTAACTGCGGATGTATTGCTGGGGAAGCCGGGGTCATGGATGCGGTAGAAAATGTGATTCACGGTATCCATAAGCTGGGGCATATCTTCGAATGGGTGCGGGTGGCGATAGAGGTGATTGAAGGCCAGTACAAAGCCGCAGACTGAGCCTATACTAATAGCCGCACAGGCAACTGCTCTCTGGTAGTTGTCACGCTGGGCCGGATCTTTGCCCATAAACCATATAAAGAGCAGCATGAGGGCGATGCCCACGGGAACAAGGTAATCGTTAGCCATGATGATCATGAGCCTGTCCAGTATCGGGGACTTGCCCACCAATCCATTAACCCACAGGACGATATCTTTATCAATCTGCACTGTTATCGAATCTTCTCTTTGAATATTGACCTGAGGCTATGCTTGAGTGATTCGAAGTAGCTGGTTTCTCTGAGCGCCCCCAATCCCTCTGGATATTCCTTTTGTTCGCATTGTGCCCTGTGGCGGTAGGTATGAAGTACAGAGGAAACGATCAGGGTGAGCACTAAAGCGAGGAAGGCTGCCAGATTGAAATAGAGGAATTGCTGTGCCCCCTCCAAACCAACTCTACGCATCACTGTATCAATACGATTGTTATATCCGAAGAACCATCCAAAAGAACCTCCGATGGCCAGAAGGGCGAACAGATAGGAGAGGACCTTACTCTCAAAGAAGAGCAGTCCCTTAATTTGGCTATAAGATGCTACGAGTTGCAGTACTCCTACAGAGGCTATGAATACGAATAGGAAGTATTCCCAGCGTTGTACTACTGCTATGTCCATGATCCAGTTCTAGGATACAAGCTTGCTACGGTATGTCGGAGTGCACCAGTCGAGGTACTTGGGGTTCCTGCCCCGTATTATGTCGTAATAGAGCTGCTGTATCTTTTTGGTGATTGTACCGACCTTCCCCTGCCCTATGCTACGGTGGTCGATCTCGGTAACCGGAGTCACATTAGCTGCTGTGCCGGTCATAAAGCATTCATCAGCGATATAGAGCTCGCTGCGGTCCATAGGTCTCTCAATAGTATCGATGCCGAATTCGCTTTTGGCCATTTTGATTATCGTGTCACGGGTGATACCCTTCAAAATATTATCCGATGATGAAGGAGTAACCAATTTCCCATCGGAAATAATGAAGATATTCTCACCGCTGCCTTCAGAGACATGCCCATCCTGGGTCAGCAAGATAGCCTCGTCGTAGCCATTTTCCCAGGCTTCTGTTTTTGCCAGAGCGCTGTTCACGTACAAGCCAGTTACCTTTGCCCGGGGCGGGATCATGTTGTCATCGATGCGACGCCAACTTGAGATACAACATCTGGCCCCCTTCTCTGGATCAAGATAAGGGCCGAAGGGCGTCACAAAAACAAAGAAATCATCCTCTAAGTTGTGAAGCCGGACACCCACAGTCTGGGAGCTCTTGTAGGCCATAGGGCGAACATAGATATCTTCTCGATAACCATTTCTCTCCACCAATTCCACTGTGAGTTCGCACAGCTTGTCAATGCTGTAGGATAAGTTAATCTTCAGGATATGGCAGCTCTTTTGTATCCTCTGGTAATGATCTCTGATGCGGAAGAGGTACATCTGGCCTTGTTCACTATTCCAGTTCCCGCGAATACCTTCGAAGCAGGCCGTACCGTAATTCAGGGCATGTGTCATAATACCCACCTTGGCTTCAGAGAGGGGCACGAACTGTTTGTTGAAGAAAGCTAAATCAGGCATGGGAAACCTCCTTGGAAACACAACTTTCCAGCGCTGTTAATTATAATCCATGACCTTGCGAAGGTACAAACTTTAAGGAGCTGACTTTCCAGCGACTTGTCACAGGGAAGAAGAATCATTACCATAATTCTGAACGATTTGCCTGTTTGTGGGGTGACGGAGGAGGTGGAGCGTTTCGCGTCTCCACCGGGGATTGACTGAGGGGCATTATGAGGCTGACATTGAGGTGCAGCGGGAAGTATTTGATCAGAGAATGAGGGAATTTTTCGGAAGTTGATGAGATGAAATTCTTTAGGCTGAATTCAGATGGTTTAAGTCGCTGGTTTCATCAAACCCGCGTAGGCAGGCTATCAAAAGTAGTTCCCCTGAGGTGGCTGATACCTCTGTTTTTGATAGCTACTCCGCTTATCATCTTCTTCGTATTGGTCCTTTTCCTTTTCTTATTGTTCCTTTCAGTGTTTGTCCTTGTTTTCTACCTTGCCACTCTGAGATCTAGACTGCGTGCAAGAAAGGATAATGGAGTAATCGAGGTGGAATATTGGGTAAAAGAAGATAAGGAGTAAGCTATACGGCTTTTATGCGAGACTCCTCCTCTTTCAACCTATATGTTTTGTATAACAAGGGGTAGCCTTTGTTCTATTTGTAACGTTATTCTTTCCACTTCCCCTGTGGATACTTGATATTTGGCAGCTATATCTTTTGGAGATACCTCTTGCCCAGTGACGAATCTCTTATACAGCAGATATATCTCTTGGTCCCTGCTGCTCACTTGCATCTGATCCAGGCCCATTAGCCGGGTTACCTCTTCATGCTGTCTGGCCATGACCCTGATCTGGCTGGGCTCGTCTCGCATAGCCCTGGTATAGTCGTTCTGTGCCTGCTCCATATTCCCTCTGTTCTCATGGGCAATGGCTCGATTGAAGTAGAAGCGGGCGTTTTCTGGATACAGAGCAATGGCGGCATCATAGCGGACTATAGCTTTGCCAAGTTCGTTGTCGTCAGAGTAGCGGAGTCCCTTTTCCAGGTGGCGATTTGCCATCATGTAGTATGTTGTGGCATCAAGGCACTGCTGAGGTAGTCCCCTGACATCTGTGAGGCTTTCCAGTTCATGCCGGTTTACGTCCCTTATTACCCAGTCTGATCCCTCTTTCACCTGCAGACCTACTCTTTGGTGGTTTATGTTTTTAGAACCATACCAGGGATCAATGAAATAGATTCTCTTGTCGGCCAGTTTGAGGATATTGACTATATGGGGAATGTACCTGCCTGCGTTATCGATGACTACGTCTACGGCACCCATGTCCAGTGCCAGTCTTCTCCCCAGCATGTTAAATATCTTGACATAACCCAGGCAGTCGGCACGCCTCTCGCTGAGCACTCGCTCCAATTCAAAAACCCGGCCCCGCTTGATGTTTGCTCTTATGAAGGTGTATAGCCAGTCCATGACGGTCAATTCAAATCTTGCCTTTTGGAGATTGTCTTGGGTCTGGCCAAGTTCTTTCTTCACCCGATTGCTCAATTCTTTCAGATCCAGGGTTCTCCCTGGCTGTGTTTCCAGGTGCACTCCGAGTTCTGAGGGAATGAGTTGCAGTGGCCATTGACTGAGTGTCTTGTCCAACTTGGCGGGAGAGATTCTGTCTAGTCTGTCCATCTTGTTGATCTGGGCTCCAGCATTTTGATATCAATACCAAATAGTAATACGTTGTGGCGGTTGCCCACAATGTGATTGCTATTATTAGATGATAATCTTACAGCGCTTGACTATTTGTACAACTCAGGTTACAATTCCCAAAACGGCTTCTCCCACAAGCTGGTTTGATTTCACTGTTTTGGTAACTGAGTTTCCTTCGTTGCAGCTAAGCAGTGGCTTGACGTAGAGGAGAGAAAACAAAATGGCTGTCACCTTTGATGAACTCGGTCGACGGTTAAAAGAGGAGCGGGAACGCTTGGGCAAAGCGTTAGAGCAGTTGCGAGCGAGTGCTCCGGCTGTGGGTGAGACAAGGGAAGGCAGCCCTTATGGGAAAAAGGAGGAGGGGGCTACCGAGGCCTTTGAATTGGAAAAAAGGCTGGAGTTGGAGAGACGTGTGAGTGGACTTCTCAGTGAGGTAGAGCGCGCTTTGCAGAAGTTGGAGAAGGGGACTTATGGTCTCTGTGATATCTGTAGCCAGTCTGTAGAAATGGCTCGGCTTGAGGTTCTGCCTCAAGCGAATCTATGCCTCAGCTGTAAAGCACGGCAGGAGGCGAAAAGCGCAAAAGGTAGACTCCCTTCAAGGTAGTTTGATAATCCCCAAAAGCCCTTTCATCGTTGCCTTTTCGGTTTTGGCTGCGGACCAGCTGAGCAAGCTGTGGGTCAGAGAGAATCTGGCTTTGGGGGAGTCGATACCACGCGAGGGGATTTTCAGGCTGACCCATGTGACCAATCCCGGTATCATATTTGGGATTGGGATGCCGGCAGCAGTTTCTTTGATTTTGCCTTTGGTCGTGGTAGGTGTTGCCCTTTTCCTCTACTATCGATATGGCCTGTTCAATAACAGCTTGATCAATGTGGCCATGGGCTTTTTCCTTGGTGGGAGCCTGGGCAATCTGGTCGATCGACTATTCTTTGGCCGTGTGACGGACTTTATTGATATCCAGTGGGGCCGTTTTCAGTGGCCGACTTTCAACCTTGCTGATATGGCTATCCTTCTGGGTACACTTCTCTTCATTGTCTTTATCTTCAGGCTTCGCCTGCGAAAGACACCAAAGCATGGCTGATGGAAATAGCCAGAACCATTCATCTCATTGCAGATAAGGCAGGTCTCCGCCTCGATCTGTCTATCTGCCAATCAGACAAGGACCTAACCCGTTCCTATGTCCAAAGACTGATCAATAGTGGCTATGTGACCGTGAATGACAGGGTGGCAAAGCCGAGTCTCAAGATCAAGGTTGGCGATGCTATTGTCGTCAACTTGCCCCCGCCTGACCCCCCGCCTGCACTTGTTGCTGAACACATGCCGCTGGCTATTCTCTATGAGGACAGTGACCTTCTGGTCATTGACAAGCCTGCTGGTCTCACGGTCTATCCCGCCCCTGGCCATCCGAGTCACACCCTGATGAATGCTGTTCTGGCTCATTGTCCTGATATCTCAAACATCGATGGTTCGGTGCGTCCTGGAATAGTACATCGCCTGGACAAAGATACTTCAGGGGTGATGGTAGTAGCCAAGAACAAGGTAGCCCAGTTAGATCTTTCTGCACAATTGAAGAGCCGCCGCGTATTAAAGAAATACCTTGTATTGGTCAAAGGACATCCTTCTCCAGAAGAGGGTGTTATTGAAGCCCCCATAGGACGGCATCCCAAGGACCGTAAAAAGATGGCGGTAGTCCCTGGTGGAAGGGAAGCCTGCACGCTCTATCGAGTGAAAAGACGGCTGGACGGTTACACCCTGGTAGAGGCAACGCTACAAACAGGTCGCACTCATCAGATCCGGGTGCATTTCTCGCGCATGGGTTGGCCAGTAGCTGGTGATCCTGTATATGGGATGAGAACGCCGCATCTTCAAAGGCAGTTCGTGCATGCTTTTCTGCTGGGATTCCGGCTTCCCAGCACGGGAGAGTATGTGGAATTCCAATCGGAGTTGCCCGCGGACCTAGAGGAAGCGCTGGAGAAAGTCTCGCGGTTGTAGGCTTTGTTCCCTGTAGCGGCTTGTACTTTATAACAAGGGTGTCATTTCAAAGCTGTTTCTCGATCTTGGCCCACGAATCGCGCAAGGTAACCGTCCGGTTGAATACCAACCGTTCGGTAGAAGAGTCCTTTGAATCTACGCAGAAATAACCCAGCCGTTCGAACTGATAACGGCTTCTCGGGGCCGCACCTGCAAGGCTGGGCTCGACATAACCCCTCAAAATCTGCAGCGAATCGGGGTTTAGGACGCCTTCAAAACCGCTCCCATCTGTGACATTGGCGGGGTCTTCTACTGTAAACAGCCGATCGTAATGGCGTACCTCCGCCTCGAGCGCGTGGCCTGCCGAAACCCAGTGTATGGTTCCTTTGACCTTGCGCCCGTCCGGCGTGTTCCCACCGCGAGTTGTTGGATCGTAGGTGCAATGCAGTTCGACCACCTCTCCGGTGCGCTCATCCTTCACCACTCCAACACAGGTGATGAGATACGCGTACCGCAGCCGCACCTCACGGCCGGGGGCCAGACGGAAGAACTTGCCCGGCGGGTCTTCGCGGAAATCATCCTGCTCAATGTATAGCACGCGCGAGAAGGGCACATTGCGCGTGCCGGCATCGGGGTCTTCAGGGTTGTTGACGGCATCCATCTCTTCGGTTTGGCCCTCAGGGTAATTGTCGATGACCACACGGAGGGGGTTCAACACGGCCATAACGCGCGGAGCGCTCTTGTTCAGATCGTCCCGGATGCAGTGCTCAAGCAGCGCGATGTCGATAGTGCTGTCTGCCTTAGCAACGCCGATGCGGTCGCAGAAATCGCGGATGGACTTTGGCGTATACCCGCGTCTGCGCAGACCGGAGACGGTCGGCAGCCGGGGGTCGTCCCAGCCGGTGACGTGTCCCTGTTGCACCAATTGCAGCAGCTTCCGCTTGCTCATCACAGTGTAGGTGAGATTGAGGCGGGCGAACTCGATCTGTTGCGGATGATAGACCCCAAGCTGGTCAATAAACCAGTCGTACAGTGGGCGGTGGTCCTCGAATTCCAGCGTACAGATGGAATGAGTGATGCCTTCGATGGAGTCCTCGAGTCCGTGGGCCCAATCGTACATAGGGTAGATGCACCACCTGTTGCCTGTACGATGATGCTCTGCATGCAGGATGCGGTACATCACCGGATCGCGCATATTGAGGTTCGGCGATGCCATGTCGATCTTGGCGCGAAGCACTCGTGTGCCGTTCTCAAACTCTCCTGCCCTCATGCGTTCGAACAGGTTGAGGTTCTCCTCCACAGAGCGGTTGCGGTACGGACTCTCCTTGCCGGGCTCGGTAAGGGTGCCGCGGTACTCCCTGGTATCGTCGCTACTCAGGTCGTCAACGTAAGCCTTGCCGTCTTTTATCAACTGGACGGCGTAGCGGTACATCTGCTCAAAATAGTCCGATGCATAGAATAACCTGTCCTCCCAGTCGAAGCCGATCCAGCGCACGTCCTCTATGATCGACTCGACATATTCATGTTCCTCCCTGGTGGGATTCGTATCATCGAAACGCAGGTTGCACAGTCCTTTATACTGGGCGGCGATGCCGAAATTGAGACAGATTGATTTGGCGTGGCCGATGTGCAAGTAGCCGTTCGGCTCGGGTGGGAACCGCGTGTGCACGCGCCCCCCGTATTTGTGGTTCTTGATGTCCTCGTTGATGATATCCCGAATAAAATCGGAGGGAGTTTTTTGTTCTGCCGCAGTCATATTCTTTCCCCTGCAATAGCCAATTCTGTGCTGATCCTCTGGAATTGAAGTAGCTTTGCCCTGACTACCAGTTTGAATGTCAACTAAAGTACAATTTCTGTTAGGCTTTGTCAATGATCGGGTCGATTGAATGACTCTCGAATAGACGCTCAATGCTGATGATGTTAGAATGACTATCCATGGAAGTCGCTGTTCTTGTATCAAATAACTGTATCGGCAGGGAGCCATGAGTACCGAAGGCGTCAGGGTGCGATATGCTCCCAGCCCAACCGGATACCCGCATATCGGAAATATCAGGACCGCCCTGTTCAACTGGCTGTTCGCCAGGCACACTGGCGGCAAGTTCATCGTCCGCATTGAGGACACCGATCAGTCGCGCAAGGTAGAGGGCGCGGTGGAGGCGATACTTGACAGCTTGCGCTGGTTGGACATTGACTGGGATGAGGGGCCGGAGGTTGGAGGCGATTACGGGCCGTATTTCCAGTCGGAGCGGCGGGAGCTGTATCAAAAGTATGCGCAGCAATTGCTGGAGAGCGGGCGCGCCTATAAATGCTATTGCTCGTCGGAGCGTCTGGCCCAGATGCGCGCTGTGACGGCAGAGCGCAAGGAGTCGATGCGCAGCTACGACCGCCATTGCCGTGACCTGAGCCCGAATGAACAAGCACAGTTCGAATCTCAAGGCGTTGCGCCTGTGATACGCTTCAAGGTGCCGCTTGGCGGACAGACAACGTTCCATGACCTTATCCGCGGTGACATAACGTTCGACAACAGCGAGCTCGATGATCTGGTACTGCTGAAGTCGGATGGCTATCCGACGTATCACCTGGCCAATATTGTCGATGATCATTTTATGAAGATCACTCATGTCATGCGGGCCGATGAGTGGCTTTCCTCCACCCCAAGGCACGTTCTGCTATACAACGCGTTTGAGTGGGAACCGCCACTCTATGCCCATTTGCCTATGATTCTGGGGCCGGACAAGTCAAAACTGAGCAAACGCCATGGTGCTACGGCCCTGCTGGACTATCGGGACCAGGGGTATCTGCCGGAGACTATTATCAACTTCCTGGCCCTCCTGGGTTGGTCCCTGGATGACAAGACCGATATTATCGGCCGGGAGGACTTGATCAGGGATTTCTCTCTGGAGCGCGTCAGCAAGACGGCTGCGGTATTTGACATAAAGAAGATCCAGTGGATGAATGGCCTCTACATTCGCAAGCTGGGCCATTCCGGGTTGGCTCAACGGGCTTTGCCCTATTTCGATAAGCATCTCCCGGTTCAGGTGAAGCGCCCGCTGGATATCGGGTATGTGAGTCAGGTTGTGGCACTGGTGCAGGAACGGGCGAAGACGCTCTGCGAGCTTGCTGAGGTGAGCGGGTTCTTCTTTCTGGAAGAGATGGACTATCCTGTGGATCTGCTGGTGAAGGGTGGCATGAGGAGAGGGAGAGCCAGTGAGTTGCTGGGGGTGGCTCTCTTGAGGTTGGAGTCACTGGAGCCGTTTGATGTGGTTAGCCTGGAATCCTTGCTTCGTTCCTTAGCAGAGGAGTTGTCTATCAAGACAGGAGAATTCTTTGGCCTTCTTCGCGTGGCAATCACTGGTCGCACCGCTACCCCTCCCCTTTTTGAGACCATGATGGTGCTGGGCAGGGATAGGTGTCTCAGGCGGATTAAGGCAGCGATAGATCGGTTGCAGAATAGCGCTGGCCCTTAGCCTACCAGGGCTCATCGGCAGACCTGAAGGTCTGCGCTACATCTTTCGGGGGATTGTTGACGTATCCATTTCTTGGGTCAATGGCTTTTGACCTTGGGGAGTTGTAGGGGGAAGTAGTGCAGGTCTTTAGACCTGCCAGGGCCAGCTGGCGGAGTCCAAATGTTTGAGAATTGCTCATGTCTCTATTAGCGGGACGAACTGCTCTGGAAGGCCTGCGGATCCTGGATTTGACCAGTGAGAAGGGCGCCTTTTGCGGCAAGCTCCTGGCCGATATGGGGGCTGACGTAATCAAGGTTGAGCCTCCTGGTGGTGATCGGACTAGAACATCAGGCCCTTTCCTGAATGATGTACCAAACGCTGAGGCAAGCCTCTCTTTCTGGTACAACAACACCAGTAAGCGAGGTATTACTCTGAATTTGGAGCACGGTGAGGGACAAAAGGTATTCAGGAAGCTGGCTCGCACTGCAGATGTGGTGGTAGAGGCCTTTCCTTCCGGATATCTGAAGAAGCTATCCCTGGATTATGAAGCGCTCAAGGAGCTTAACCCTCGCCTTATCATGACTTCCATCACCAGCTTCGGTCAAACGGGGCCCTACAGGGACTATGCATCATGTGATCTAGTGGCTCTGGCGCTTGGGGGTCAGATGTATGTCTCTGGTGACTCGGATACTCCACCGCTGAAGGCCTATGGAGAGCAGGCCTATCTCATTGCTTCTCTCTTTGGAGCAATTGGCACCCTGATGGCCTTGTACCATCGGCATTTGGGCGGCCGAGGTCAGCTTGTGGATATCTCTATACATGAGTGCGTAGCTGGGATGATAGAACATGTCAATGTGCGTTACCTCTATGAAGGAGTAGTGGCCAGAAGGCAAGGCAGCTTGCATTGGGACAATGCCTTCCGCGTATTCCCTTGTAGGGATGGCTACATAGTTCTCACTCTGTTTCAGGAGTGGGATACCCTTGTAGAATTGTTGGACAGCGAGGGGATGGCTGCCGATTTGAAAGATGAGAGATGGTGTAACCACACAGTAAGAAGCAGAGAGGCGGATCACATTATTCAGGTTCTGGGGAGATGGGCCATGAGGCATACGGCGACGGAGTTGATGGATCTCGGACAGTTGCTCCGGCTTCCCTGGGCAGTGGTGAATTCGATAAAGCTGGTGAGTCATAATCCCCACCTCTTGGAACGGGGATTTTTCGTAGAGGTGGCTCACCCTGAGCATGGTGCCTCATTTTGCTATCCCGGTGCCCCTTACAGGTTTAGCCGCACTCCCTGGCGGGTGTGGAGGCGGGCTCCGCTCATTGGTGAGCATAATCAAGAGATATTCGGAAGGGAATTGGGGTTGTCCCCGGCAGAGATAGCTGGTTTGATCTCTGGTGGTGTCATCTGATGTTGGGAGCATTGTCAGGCTTAAGAGTGCTCGATTTTACCTGGGTATTGGCTGGCCCCTTTGCCACCAGGTTGCTGGCGGATCATGGTGCTGAGGTGATTAAGGTTCAGTCCAGGGTGACTATGGAGGAGACGGAGCGTAATATCAATGGGTATTTCAATACCTGGAATCGCAACAAGTTAGGCATTTCCTTGAATGTCTCCGAACCTCAGGGGATTGAGCTGGTGAAGAAGCTGGTTCAGGTAAGTGACGTACTGGTGGAGAACTTCAGCCCCCGGGTAATGAAGAACTGGGGCTTGGACTACGATACACTGACGGAAGTAAGGCCTGACCTGATCATGGTCAGCATGTCTGGGATGGGGCAGACAGGTCCGTGGAAAGACTACGTCGCATTCGGAGCTACAATTCAGGCCTTGAGTGGGATTACTCATCTGACCACCTGCCCCGGGAAACCTCCTTTAGGTCTGGGTTATTCCTATGCGGACCAGGTGGCTGGTCTGATGGGTGTATTAGCCATTCTGGAAGCTTTAGAGCATCGGCGAAAAACAGGCGAAGGACAATATATAGACCTGGCTGAGTTAGAGAGCATGAGCGGTTTGCTGGGAACAGCCTTGCTGGATTACCAGGCCAATCACAGGGATGCCTCTCCTATAGGCAACTGCTCGGCTTACCAGCCTGCTGCCCCTCACGGCGTTTATCGTTGTATGGGTGAGGACAGGTGGTGTGCTATTGCTGTATTCACCGGAGAGGAATGGCAGGCTTTCTGCAGGGTTTTGGGTCATCCTTGCTGGACCATGGATAAGGATTTTGCCACTCCACTGGACCGCTGGCGGAACACTGCCCGGTTAGATGTACTGGTGGAGGAATGGACGAAGCGACACGCTGCTGAAGAGGTGATGGGCCTGCTTCAGGAGGTGGGCGTGGCGGCTGGGGTGGTGCAGAATGCGGCTGATCTGGCCGGAGACCCGCAGCTTAGATCAAGGGGTTTCTTTGTGGAGTTGGATCATTCGGTAATGGGCAAGACAGTCTCAGATGGCAGTCTGATCAAGCTGGGTGATACCCCGGCCCATTTTCACAGGGCAGCTCCTCTTTTGGGGCAGGATAATAACTATATTTATCATCATCTACTGGGGATGTCGGAGGATGAACTGGAACAGTATGCTGCGGAGGGGGTTATTTCCTGAGGTTGGAGAAGTAGGAGAGATAGCCTGAGAGAATCATCTGGTATTGCGCAGGGAGGTCTGCCTCGGGGAAATATCCTTTGACGTATTCCGACAGGCGCAGCCATATCTTCTGAGTATCTTCCCCTGCTTGAAGGGCCTTCTGAACAATCTGACCGAAGGTGGTGGCATTCATCTTCGCCTGCTCAATATGCTTTTGCGCATTGGTTCTTGTTCCACAATGGGAATAGAAGAGCAGCTTGGGACGGAGATGAGCTATCCTATCCATCGTTGCCAGATAGAGCTGCAGATCAAAAGGCGGCACTGCTGCCGGCAGAGGAAAATCCGGCATATTATCCGGGATAACCCCCAGTGCTTCCCCGCAGAAGATGCCTTGGGTTGAGCTGTCCAGAATCGAGATGTGATGTGATGCATGCCCGGGAGAGAAGAGTATCTTCAGCTCTCTCTTGCCCAGACGAATTGTCTCGCCGTCTTCAGCTATGTGTATCTGCTTCTCCGGGACAGCGAGGATAGGTCCGAATGATTTCTCAAAATCATCGCCGAAGACGAGGCGGGTGCTGTTGATTAGTTTTGAAGGCTCTTTCATGTGTACTGCCCCTCGCGGATGGAGTACCACTCTGGCATTGGGGAGATTCTGGGACAGGAAGCCTGATCCTCCTCCGTGATCTACATGGATGTGAGTAGGAATGATATAGGCTATGTTGTCCGGGGTGATACCGATCTCTTTAGAGCTGCTGAGCAGTCTGGAGGCTGTAGTTGTGGAGCCGGGCTCAATCAAAACTGATATCCGGTCCTCAACCAACAGGTATGCTACCTCATTGATGGAGAAAGGCGTATCCGGTGTATATGTGAGGAGAAATGTATTCCGGGCTATCTCTGTGATTCGCATGGTTGTTCCCAGGGTTACAACGTGACTGCAAAACAGATGATATCACAGCATGAGCTTTTTGGCTCCCCTGCCGGCTGGATCTGAGATGGACTTGGAAGCATGGGGGAGTATTGAATTGGGTTGCGTGTAGCGCCGTTGTATTGCTAAGATAGCCAAAAGCGACTTGTTTGGCTTGGCTATAGAGCCCGGTACGTTATTCGGCAAAATGGGCTGCCCAAGAAGGAGGTAAGGAATTGTCTGGATTACTGACAGGCAAGGTTGCTCTGGTAACTGGCGGGTCTTCTGGGATCGGCAGGGGGACAGCGCTGGTGTTCGCCCGCGAAAAGGCAAGGGTGGTGATAGCTGACATACTGGTTGACGAAGGGCTGGAGACGGTTCGTCTTGTCAGGGAAGCCGGAGGCGAAGCCATCTTCGTGAAATGTGATGTTTCCCGAGGGGCAGAGGTTACGATGCTGGTGGACAAAGTTGTTGAGACATACGGCAGACTGGACTGCGCTTTCAATAATGCTGGTGTTGAAGGTACCGTGTCGACGACGGCCGACTGTACCGAGGACAACTGGGACCGCCTAATCAGCGTTAACCTCAGGGGGATGTGGTTGTGCCTGAAGTATGAGATTACGCAGATGCTGAAGCAGGGTGGCGGCGTCATCGTCAATACGGCCTCGGTGGGGGGGCTGGTGGGTCTTCAGGGTTTGTCAGCCTACTGTGCCTCCAAGGGTGGTGTGGTGCAGCTGACGCGCACAGCGGCACTGGAGTATGCCAGATCCAATATTCGTATAAACGCTGTCTGCCCGGGCGGCATCCGTACCGGAATGTCGAAGCGCCTGGGCAAGCAGCCACAAATAGGTGATCCCCAGCCTTCTCCGATGAGACGTTGGGGCAAGCCGGAGGAGGTTGGCGAGGCGGTTGCCTGGCTGTGTTCAGACGCCGCTTCGTTCGTCACCGGTCACATGATGGTACTGGATGGAGGCTTCGTAGCACAATAGACTGGAGCCTCAGGACATCAGTCGATGATGCTTTTGGTGCTGGGCACTCTGCCCCTGATGCGCTCGTCGAATTGAGTGGCTGCATCCAGTGCCCGCGCCAGTGCCTTGAAGGTGGCCTCTGCCTTGTGATGATCGTTGCTGCCCCTGAGCAACTTGGTGTGCAGGTTGATTCTGCCTTCAGAGGCAAAGGTCTCCAGAAAATGGCACACCAGATTGGCAGGCAAATCGGTGATATTCTTCTCATCGAAGGGGATCTCTATGACGGCATATCCCCTGCCGCTGATGTCGACCGCTACCAGGGCCAGGGCATCGTCCATGGGTACTATGGCGTGAGCCATCCTCACAATGCCCTGCTTTTCACCCAGTGCCTGATTGAAGGCGCGTCCCAGGCAAAGCGCCACGTCCTCTACCAGGTGATGGGAATCAGACCCCGTAGCGGAGACCTTGAGGTCAAAGGATCCGTGCTGGGAGAGTTGGGCCAGCAGATGGTCAAACATCCTTATCCCGGTGGTGATCTCGGAATCACCCTTGCCATCGATCACCAGCTCCAGACTGATGCACGTCTCCTTGGTTTCACGCTTGATGACCGCTATTCTCTTGGACATGTCTTTTGTCTCCTCTTTTGCTCTACATGCTGGTCTTTAGACAGCCTTTTCCATACGAGAGTCCATTATTACCCTCGTATTGCATAAATTCTTGCAAGAATGCTTGACGCGCTTACTCTAACTGGGTTCATGCACGAGAAGTTATGGTATGAAATTCTAGCATGACCTTGACAAAAAGGGAAGCGTGTGAATTGACTCATAACAAAAGTTACCGAAGGTGGTATTGTTGCCTCACAAATATTGTTACCGAGGGAGGTGGCGTGACCAGGGGCAGCATACGAGAGTACACCGAGGTAGTGCTAGGGCGTTACCTGAAATCAAAGAGGAAGGAGAATGGAAGGGCACTGGATGAGTTTGTCCAAGTGACGGACTATCACTGCAAGACAGCGATCCGTTTGCTGAACCGAAATAACTCCCACATGTTTGAAATCAGTATTTCAAACAGCCGCCTCAGGAGTTCGCTTTTGGGAATATGTAGGCACTACAAAGACTACGGGGTGGACATCTCTGTCCACCCCGCAAGAGGCCGAAATTCTTTCGGCTAGTGTTGACTCACGGATCCCCCGTGGACAATGCGTTACACAATGCCCGTTTGTGGTGCGGTGACTAAGCCCTTGGCCTCCTCATGAAGAGGACTACCACACCAAGTATCACGCCAATCCCGATTACCAAGTAACCTATGCCCCTCAAAAGGATACCCGTGGGATCATGGGTATTGAACCCATTGTTGTCCTTGTCAATCTTCAGGGCATCCTGCGTGTCGCTGAAAGCTTGGTCATAGCGTGTCTTTGCGTCCACGAAGTTCCCGCCCTTGTAGTCTTGGTCTCCAAGGCTTGTTTCCATGGCTGACTGCGCCATGAGTTCTCTGGATTTGGCCGTAGAAACGCTCGGGCTCCCTATAGCCAGCAGTTGTTGCCTGACATCCATCGCGGCCCCCTGCTCAGTGGTATACACCACGAAGTCGGTGCTGGTGGTGGCGGGCTGTGGATATCTCTTATAATACTGGTAGTTGGCCATAATCTGTGCTGGATGTGTTCCACCCTCAGGTGCGGTCGTAAAGGTAATCTTCCCCGTCTCGCTGTCGAGCGAGTAGGCAAGGGCAACGCAGCTGTAGCGTAAGTTGGTGCTATCCCATTTCGCCTGATAGATCTTGTCCGTCCCGGACACAACTGGGAAATTGTCCACCCAGAAGTCCTTGGTAACCCCATTACCAGCGCCCACAAGTTCTACATATTGGTAGTCGGCATTGATTGTAAAAGATGCATTCGGGGCGGAGTTGAAATAAATGACGCCGTTGAAGCAGTCGAGGGTGTAATCCGCCGCCGCCATGGGAATGCCGCCCGTGCCCACAAAAATGCTGATAGAGGTGGGGTCGGGGTCAACGCCCTGATGATCCAAATTGAACTTCTTCGTAGATCCATCCCCCGTTCCCACGTCTTCTCGGACGACCGCTGTACTGGCCTTGTATCCACCCTCCTTCTCGTAATCGACGCTTATGGTGTAACTATGCCTCATGGTGTTGGAAGCAACTGATGTGGCGGGCACTGTGAAATTGATGGTAGCCTCGCCACTCAGGCCTGCCAAAAGGCTGCTCGGGTAGTCTGCCGTCGCCGCTTTGTACTCTCCACCCGTCCAATCGAACTTCACCTTCGCGCCTTTGATATTGATGGTGTTCCCCGTATCGTTGGTTATACCGACCTTCAGGGTTGCGTTGTCCCCTGCCACATAGGCAACGATGGCACCAGCCCCATAGAGAGAATCAGTCCCTTTGTAGGCACTATTGATCCACACCCCAGCATTGATAGATGCACTTGCAGGACTGGGGACCAAAATTACACCTGCAAGCACTGCAGCAATGGACACAACCGGTAGCAGTAACAATGCCAATTTCTTCATTTAGTTGTTCCCTCCCTATTATACTGACTAATTAGAATTCCAGTGCTGGGTTCCAGTTCTCATCCATTACTGAAAAGGGGGAGAACGTGCTGTGCCTTGGTCCATTCCTGTCCATGCCGATTGCCCACCTCTGGGGCAGTGGTCAAACGCAAACCGACATAGGTTGAACGGCATCTTTCTGGGAGAATGCCTATGCTGTATGCCAGCCGGGAAACAGAACAAACATCCTTTTCCCATCTCCTGTCCCCTCCAATCATGAAATTGAGAAGGTAGCATCAGGACTCATAGACACATATATGTAAAAGTCAATTTGGACAATAGCATGGATCTTCCCGGACTGTCAAGGTGTGACTGACACTTATGTTTGTGGACACTTATGTTAACCATTATGCATGATAAGGTGCTTCATACCGCCAACGTCGGTAGGGGCGGTGACTGGGCGTAAGGTCGCCACAGGCATGACCAAGGATGCCAGTAGTGCAATCACAACAAAGGCGAACAGAATCATAACCAGTCTTGTGGCATTATACCGTAGCGCTCTCCTTCCCAGCGGTTGCAGTTCAGGACTCTTTGTCACCTTCGGCTGATGGCCGAGCCTTGAACATCCCAATGCCATGCCCGACTATCCGCCCAGCAAGGCTGCCCATCACCCAGAGTAGACCAATAGCCACAACATACCCTATCGCCTTCACTGCACCTTCGAATTCCCCTCCAGAACCAGGAATCAAGTCGGTGAAGGTCTTTATCCTGTCCGGATTAGTGAATGCAAGATAGGCAAGGACAAAGGTGAAGATGAGCAGGCCTATCCCCACAAAGAATACAAGCAGACCAGATATGTTTCCAGCTCTTGCCATGTTTCTCATTGCAGTCTCCTTTCTCGACCCTCAGAATGTACCTGTGCTGAGATCAGCTTCTGGGCTCGACAATACGAGATACGATTGGGGGGTACTATACAGATGGCCAATCGTGCATCAGTGTCCAATTCCTGGTAGTCTCTAGCACGGCAGTGCTCTCACCATCTACCCCAGCCTGCCCTGGAAACCACCTCACTGCCTCAAGGTTGTTGGCTACCTGCCCTTGACCAATCATCTTCCCTTTCTCGTCCATCACAGCCATCTATGAGTACTTGGAGTGATAGTCAACTCCAGATCGGTGAATCGTCTTATCACCCGGCTTCCCTGGGTTTTGGCTCTATTAACAGAGAGCGGCTAGATTCAGATCTAGCCGCTCTGGGAGTATCAGGTTTGTTGGCTCTTTACTTATCGGGCTGGATAAACTCAATCTGTACGCCGTGGAGCGACTTCGGGTGTCCGAAATTGACCTTCCCGCCGGTATAGGTGAGTGCGGTGGGGCTCACAAATTTGACGCCCTTCTCGGTGAAGTCCTTCATGTCTTTCTCGAGGTTGTCTGTCTGCAAAGAAAGGAGGAATACCCCTTCCCCTCTGGTTTCGACGAACTTATAGACCGAGGTCTCCGGGTTACTGGAGGCAATGAGGTTGATGCTGACACCAGCAATCTTGAAGGTAGCGCCAGTCAATCCGGGGAAGGCAAAGTCTGTCGGCTTGGTATATACCGGCGGTACTCCCAAGAATGCGCCATACTTCTTCACTGCTGCCTCAAGGTCTTTCACTGCTATGTTTACGCCGTAGAACTGTTTGATCATATTTCCTTATGCTCCTCCTGTTTTCAAAATACTCAACTAAAGCTATTTTAGCAGAATCTCGTTGAGTGCCGCAACCAGGGCATCAGTATGCTCCGGCTTTCCGACGCTGATGCGGATGTAGTCCTTGAGGAGAGGGGTATCAAAGTATCGTATCAGGATACCTCGGCGCCTGAGCTCCTGGTAGATTCGGGTTGCCTCATTGCTGGCGGCGGAGCAGAGGATGAAGTTTGCATCCGATGGGTAAGGCTTGAGCCTGCTGAACCCGGCTAGTCTGGTGAACAGGCGTTGCCGCTCGGCGATGATGGCCTTGATTGTCTGTTGCAGGTGATCAAGGTCTCTCAGCGATTCCATGGCGGCTATCTGGGCCGCCACATTAACATTGTATGGTGGTTTGATCTTCATCAAATGCCTGGCGATGTTCTTAGGGAAGATGCCATAACCTACCCTCAAACCAGCTATCCCTGCCCATTTGCTGAAGGTGCGCAGAACAATGAGGTTGTCGTGGTCAGCTATCAGGGGAACCATCGTCTGCCCACTGAATTCGTAGTAGGCTTCATCGACTACCACAATGGCCCCGGTCCCGAGAAGCTCCAGGATATCTTCCCTGGAGGTTGTATTCCCGCTGGGGTTATTGGGAGAGGCCACGAAGGTGACCTTGGCCCCTTCATTCAAGGCTTTCTTGACCGCACGGACGTCAATGGCGAAACCCTTATCGCGGGGGATGCTGACTATTTTGCCAGCCCAGGCTTCAGTGCTGAAGTGATACATACCAAAGGTAGGCACACAGTTGACCACACCGTTCCCGGGGTCGATGAAGAGGCGCATGATGAAATCGATGATTTCGTCGCTGCCACTGCCCACCACGATCTGGTCAGCGGGGATTCCAACATAACCTGCTAGCGCTCTTCTTAGCTCGCGTTGCTCGGAATCGGGGTAAATGTGGTAATAAGGGTAGTTGGATAGGGCCTTCTTTACTCTGGGAGAGCAGCTATAGGGATTTTCGTTTCCGTCGAGTTTGATGAGCCGTTCGATGGGAATGCCGGCATCCTCAGCCATCACCTCCAGGGGTGTGATGTAGTTATAGGGCTTTATGTTGAGCAGATGGGCCCTTATCAGCCTTTCGGAGCTTCTATTTGGGTTCACGTGTTTTACCGTCCTCTCTAGGGCATTCTCAGCATGAGCACTTCGAGGGCCAACCGGGGGTTTGCGTTTTGCTCCAGTTGCTCGCCAGCCTCTTGAAGATGGTGGATGAAATCGACGATTTGTTTTGTGCTGAGGGCTTGAGCCTGTTGAAGGAGCACAGCTTGCTGGTCAATATTGGTGATGGATTGACTATTCTTGCTTTTGATAAAGAGCAGATCGCGCCACCATTGGAGCCATGAAGAGAGGACGTCAGCCACTCTCTCGCGGCTTCTGCCGAATTGAGTCGCCAGCTCGGCGGCGTAAGTAAAGCGCTTGTGCATGCCGGCGCTGCTCAGATCAATGAAGGTAGCCACTCTCTGGGCTCTCTGCTCTAGCAGGCTTTCATCCTGAATGGCCAAAAGTGCCCAGCCGAGGCATCCACCAGATAACCGGGCCAGTAAGTCTGCCCTGTCGTGAGGCACGTTATGGCGCTGGGTTAGCGTCTCTCTGCCCAAACCGGCGGAAATGGGACGCAGCTCAACGCGCTGACAGCGAGAAACAATGGTGGGCAGGAGTTTGTTCTCCCTGGCGGCCAAGAGGATAATGAGGACTCTGGGCGACGGCTCCTCCAGGGTTTTCAGCAGGCAGTTGGCCGCTTCATGAGAGAGGAACTCGGCTTTGTCGAAGATAAATACCTTCTGTTTGCCTTCATAAGGAGGCAGGTGGGAGGCCATTTGCATTTCTTTGACCTGGTCGATGCCTATTCCTTTCTTCTCCTGAGAAATCACGTCTATGATTTGAACGTCAGCATGTTTGGCATCCCCAATGCGGCGGCAGGAATTGCACTGCTGGCAGGGACTATCCTCTGACTCACAGTTGACTGCCTGAGCCAGGTTGACAGCCAGGGTAAACTTTCCTACATGAGGTGGCCCTGCAAAGAGGTAGGCATGTGAAAGGAGGCCTTTGTTGATGCCGCGCTCCAATAGTCCGATAGCCTTGGGTTGACCTGTTACCTGCCACATGAGCTTTGACCTGTTCTAGCCATTCCGGATTATCGTAACCCTAAAGAACGTCGTATCGAAGGAGGTCCTCGTAGGTTTCCCGTCGTCTGATAAGGCGGGCCTGTCCGTCTTTGATCATTAGAATTGCTGGTCTGAGGGATGCGTTGTAGTTGCTGGACATGGGGATGGAGTAGGCGCCCGAGGTTGGCATGGCTATGATGTCACCTTCATCTAGCTTGGGAAGGCGAATATCCTTAATCAAGATATCGCCTGACTCGCAAAACTTGCCCGCCACCGTTACCATCTCGGTCTCATCTTCGCCGGCCTTGTTGGCGACCAGGGCATCGTACCTGGAGCCATAGAGGGCAGGGCGGATGTTATCCCCCATTCCACCATCAACAAAGACATACTTGCGTACACCGGGGATATCCTTTGTTCCGCCCACCTTGTAGAGTGATACCCCTGCCTGTGCTACGATCGTTCTTCCCGGCTCGACTATAAGCCGCAGCGGGTCCAGCTTCAGCTTGCGGCTCAGGCTCAGGACCTTTGATGTTATGGCTTCGGCATAATTGCCAATGGAGGGAGCTGGGGAGTCCATCTGGTATTGAACAGCAAATCCCCCCCCGATATTTAGTTCCCTGAGCTCAAGGTTATGCTTCTCTTTCATTTGAACTGCGAAGCGAAGCACGATTTCAATAGCTTCGACATAGGGCTCTATCTCAAAGATAGAAGAACCCAGATGAAAATGCAGCCCCACCAGATGCAGGCTCGGAGTAGCCATGGCCTCGGCCAGTGCCTCTTCGGCTTGTCCGGTAGTCAGAGGAAAACCGAACTTGCTATCCAGGATACCTGTGGTGACGTACTTGTGAGTATGAGGATCGACTCCCGGTGAGACCCGGAGCAGTATATCCTGAATCATGCCTCTATCTTTGGCCAGTTTCCCCAATAAGTGAAGCTCGTGGAAGTTGTCAACCACTATACGTCCAATACCCCATTCCAACGCTGATTTCAGTTCATCGGCGCTCTTGTTATTGCCATGAAAGAAAACCTTCTCTGGAGAAAAGGCCACGGACTTTGCGATGGCGATCTCACCGGCCGAAACCACATCAAGGCCCATGTGTTCCTCTTGAAGAATGAGGGCCAAAGCGGAATTGATGAAAGCCTTACAGGCGTATATGACTAGTGTATTAGGGTAGCGGCTCTCGAACTCGTGGTGATATTCAGCACACTTACTGCGCAGTGTGGCTTCGTCAAAAATGCAGAGCGGCGTGCCGTATTTGGCTGCCAAGGCTACGGTATCACAGCCGCCAATGGTGAGGCGGCCCCTGCTATTCAATCCCGCCGTTTGTGGGGAAAGGGGGAACTTAGGTAATTTCTCTCGTTTTTTCACTTAGGGGCGCCAGCCTCTATTCGTCTTCTATTCCTGAGTCCTTAATATATTCAACCGCATCTCCTACGGTTACTATCTTCTTGGCATCTTCATCGGGAATCTCTATTTTCTTGTGGGGGGTGCTGAATGCTTCCTCCAGCGCCATTATCAACTCTACCAAATCGAGTGAATCGGCGTTGAAGTCTTGAACAAAGGATGCTTTAGCCACAACCTCTTCGTCTTTGACACCCAGTTGCTCCACAATAATCTGTTTTACCCTGTCGAAAACTGTAGCCACTATATAGTCACCCCCTCTTCATTCTTTGGATGCTGCATAAGCTCGGCATAAACAGAACCTAAGACGCCATTGATGAATTTAGGAGAACTGTCACTTCCGAAGGCCTTTGCTAGCTCGACGGCTTCATTAATAGCCACTTTTGCGGGAACCACCGCTGATAGAAGCTCATAAATCGCCAGCCGCAGGATGTTTCTATCTACAACAGCCATCTGCTGCAAGGGCCAGGCAGGTGCAAACTTTTGAATCAGTTCATCGATAGTCCCCCTGTTTTCCAGCACCTTCAAGACCAACTCTCGGGTGAAGGTAGATGTGTCCTCAGGCAGAGAGGAGTCTTCAAGCAATCGGCCTAAGGACCCCGTGGCATCATGGCCTGTGCAATCGACCTCAAACAATGTCTGCAGGGCCATTGCTCTAGCCTCTCGTCGTGTCAGCAGGGATGCTTTCATAGGTATGGTGATTCTCCTAAGCAGTACCGTAAAACATGAAAAGCGTGCAGCCCTAAGTATAACATTGGTTTCTTGTCAAGTGAAGAGTCCTATACCTGAATCCGTGATCACTTCCTCTTGGTTTCCATACTTATGATCTTGACTTCTTTGTTGATCCGCTTGATCAGGCCGCTCAATACCTGGCCGGGTCCTATCTCGATAAAGGTGGATACCCCGTTTTCGATCATGTATTCTACGGACCTTTGCCATCGCACACAATTGCATAACTGGTTTGATAGTTCGGCTTTTACAGCTTCGGCTGTGGTTATAGGGAGGGCTGTGGTATTAGCCACAATAGGGATGGCCGGATCACGGAAGGTGAGTCTTGAGATAGCATGGGTCATTCCTTCGGCAGCAGGTTGCATCAGTTTAGAATGAAAGGCGCCACTGACCTGCAGGGGGACTACCCTCTGAGCGCCTTTTGCCCTGGCTAACTCAGTAGCCTGGGCCAGCGATTGGATTGAGCCGCTGACAGCTATTTGCCCGGGACAATTGATGTTTGCAATCTGCGTTCCGGCATGTTGGCACACGTCGTTTGTTGAGGCCTCATCCAGACCGATAATAGCTATCATACCTCCCTGAGCCTTCTCTCCTGCTTCCTGCATCAGGCGGCCTCTCTCCCTGGCAAGATAGAGCGCATCCCTGAGGTTGAGTACCCGGGCAGCTACGAGAGCGGTGTACTCACCCAGGCTGTGACCGGCCAGGAAGGCTGGTGCCATGGGGTTATCTTGAAGCTCTGGACTGGCTCTCAAATAGGCTATGCTGACTGCCAGTATCGCTGGCTGAGCATTGATGGTTTGCCGGAGCACATCCTCAGGTCCTTCAAAACACAGTCTGGAAAGGGCGAACCCCAAGCTGGAGTCGGCTTCTTCAAAAACGGCCCTTGCTTGAGGTGAGCTTGTGGCAATGTCTTGCCCCATACCCATCCACTGTGAGCCCTGACCAGGGAAGACATAAGCGATTTGGCTCCCCGTACTCATAGGCAATCTTGTTGACCTCCTTGGTGCAGTGTGACAACTCTCCTGAAAAGTTGGAGCACTCCCCATCCGGCAAGCCGTTTTCAGTTGGGTAGCATGGTTCTCAGTCGGGCGGCGATTGCTGAACTTGACGGTGCTTTAGACGCCAGCCCAGGCGATATTGGACAACGAGGCCCGAGACTCCTTGTCCCTTGGCGGACCATGTTGATCACCTTTAGTTGCGGATGTTCGACAGCTAAAGGCTTGGACGTGGGTGAGCTATAGGGCTACTATGAACTCTTTTTGCCCTTGCTCTTGATGATCTCCTCGCCACCATAATTCCCACAGGTAGGGCAGACGGTGTGGGATAGCTTGAGACTGTGGCATTGCGGGCAGGCCTCAGTAGCTGGTGGAGTGAGGGCTATGTGGCTTCGCCGTACACCGTGGCGTGCCTTGGAAGTTTTTCTCTTAGGTAGTGGTGCCATGTAATTGATTACCTCGACTTTCTTGTAGACTTTAATTTTTCGAACGCAACCGCAAATGCTGTTTGGCGGTTGGGTGTGCAGTGGCAGGTGGTTTCATTCAGATTAGCTCCACATTGTGGGCAAAGGCCGGCGCAATTGGTGCGGCAGAGAGGTTTCATGGGTGCGGCCAGCAGAATCTGCTGACGGATGACTTCAGTGAGATCCAGAATATGGCGTTCATCTATGACGGAAGAGGTCGAATCATCGGGTAGAGATAGTGGCTCACCGCTCATGATATCTACTGAAGGGTAGAATTCCTCTTCTATCTTGAACGCTAGCGGATAGTGAAAGAGGGTCAAACAGCGGCTGCACACCAGATTGCCCTTGCTGGTAAATGTGCCTCGGACAAGGATACTGTTTGCTGCGTGCAGTAGCTGTCCCTTTCCCTGGACACGATGCCCTGACTCCTGTTCAGAGCAGATCGTGTCATCGATTTCAAAGCTACGGGTAGCCCCTGTGGGTTCCTTGAGTAGCTGAGCGACATTAATCCTCATAAATAATTGACTGCCTATTTCTTAAACTCAGTTATGCTGCCCCAGCCGACTTTATCAGGTGATTCAACCAGCTTTCTTTGCCTGACCAGGTCCCTGATGCTGGATAATGTGGCGTTTACTTCAGGGGTGACAAGTACCCACTCTTGTCCTGACGGTATCCAGTAAGGAGAGTTGATGCGTATTACCTTCAGTTCCCCTAGGTTCAGATAAATGCCAAATTTCTCACCCTGCATTCAGACTCCTTTTTATTCCCTCTAATTTTAGCATAACTTCCTCTATGGCATTGTCTGGAATTGAGGTGCCGGTGGTCACGCCGACAGCTCTTTGTCCTTTGAGCCAGGTATCTTCAATGTCTTCGGCTGTTTCAATATGGTGTGTCTCTGTTCCTGCTGAGGAACATACCTCGGCGAGGCAGCGAGTGTTGGCGCTGTTTCGGCCACCTACCACTATCATGAGGCTTACCTTATTGGCCAGTGCCAGGGCCTCAGCTTGCCGCCTTTTAGTGATATGGCACAGAGTGTTGACAATCCGCAGTTCTTCTACCTGTGGGAGGATCGAGACGGCGAGAGTATCTACGAAGCTGATGAATTGAGCAGGGTTTCGGGTGGTTTGGGAAAGGAGTCCCAGACGCTGAGGCAGATCATCAAGCTTGGAAATAGCTTGGCTGTCCAGAGTAGCTATGCCTTTCTGGTCGGCCCAGCCGAGTATCCCCCTGACTTCAGGGTGAGTTGGGTCCCCAAATACGATTACCCAGAACCCTGCTGTGGATAGTTCCTTGGCAGCCTGCTGTGCCTTTCGGACATTAGGGCAGGTAGTATCGACCACTTTGAGTCCTCTGACAGCAAGTTCCTCTGATACCTGGGGGGATACACCGTGGGAAGGAATAACGGCAACACCACTCTTCACTTGGTTGATGTTGCTTACCACCTTGACGCCAAGCTGGCTGAATTTGTCTACCACCTGCTGATTGTGCACGACGGGGCCTAAGGTTTCAACTTCTCCGCAGTCTCGAATAGCCTTCTCCAAAATGTTTAGAGCCCTCTTGACACCAAAGCAGAAACCTATTTCTGTGGCCTTTTCAATTTCCATTGTCACGATATACCCCGCGATAGTTCTCCGGGAGAAGTTCCGCAATCTGCCTCATGATAGTCTCAGTAGAAGAGGCCAGGTCTTTTCGTGTTGGATTCCCCTTTACCTCGGGGAGTCTGAAGGGCTCACCGAGGTTGATAGTTACCTTGGGACGATGAAGCAGCTTTGTCTTGTGCTCATATTTCTGCCGGATCTTCTCCGTACCCGAGATACCTATGGGGAGGATGGAGGCATTGCCACGGAGAGCAAGATAAGCTGCCCCGAGCTTGCCCCGTTGTAGTTGAAGAGTGCGACTTCTTGTTCCTTCAGGGAATATACCCAGGGCGCAAGAATTGTCTTTCAGGGCTTCAGTTGCCAGGTTTAGCGCAGTTCTATCCACCGTACCTCGATCCACTGTAAAGCCGCCAAAAATGCGTAATAAGAAGGAGTGGACTGGGGAGTGAAAGTACTCTTTCTTTGCCATGAATGCGATTCGTCGTCGGGGTATGGCGACCGCGAGTAGGGGAATGTCAAACCAACTCAGGTGGTTGGCGACAATAATAAGAGGACCCTCCGGCAGATCAACAGGCCGGTTCTTTACCTCCCGGTGACAGAGGATGGACAGCAGCAGTCCTACGGGGCATCGGCAGACATCGTACAAACTCAGGCGCAATCAGCCTCCTTGGCTAAGACCACTATCTGTCCATCGGCGTTTTCCGGCGGGAGTCCTTCAGTTGATAAGGACGGAACTATATCCTTACTCCATTACCTGTCTTTGAATTCAGGGGCTCTCTTCTCTGCGAAGGATTTGAGTGCCTCTTTGTGATCCTCGGAACGGGTGGCTATGGTAACACAAGCCATGGCGAAGGCCAGAGCTGTTTCCAGGTCCATTCCCAGTCCCTTATATACCTGTAGTTTGGATAATCTGTAGGCTATGGGAGAACCCTTGGCTATCTTGCGGGCTATTTTCAGTGATTCCTCCTGCAACTGCTCAAGAGGCACCAGGCGGTTTAGGAGGCCTATCCTGTATGCTTCATCAGCAGTGCAGGGGTCTCCGGTGAAGATAAACTCGAGGGTTTTGCTCAGTCCCATGACACGGGGCATCAGCCATGTTCCTCCGCTGTCTGGTGCCACTCCAGCCGAGGTGTATCCTATGACGAAGGTTGATTTTGGGCAGCCGATCCGGATATCACAGGCTAGAGCAAGATCAAAGCCAAAGCCGGCAGCAACTCCATTGATAACGGCAATGGTCGGTTTGTCTAGGTTCTGCAGTCCCAGTATGATGTGGCGCTGTGCCTTAGGAGGGATCTTCCCTCTTCTTACCTCCCGTGTTGTCTTCGGCCATATATCCATGTCTTCGTCTGTAAGAACCTGCTTGCCCTTCAGCTTCTCGAACTTGAAATCGCCACCTGCACAGAAAGCACGCCCGGCCGCTGTAATGATTAGGACTCTTGTTTCATCATCTTCACCTACATAGTCAATGGCCTGAGCAAGGTCCATCGCCATTTCCTCGCTGGCAGCATTGAGAACATCGGGACGGTTCAGGGTAATGGTAGTGATCCCGGCTTCCTTTGTCAGCATAATGGTCTTGAATTCCATAGCGCCTCCTTAGTCTATATTTTATTTAATTCTTCTCTACTGTTTGACGCAGTATCTCGATGAATTTATCGATCCTCTTTTGCCTGGATTCGTTGCTGACGGTGCGTGCGCTTCCAATAAGGCATGCGGATGACTCAAAGAGAGTGTCAATAATCTTGAGGTTATGTTGAGCTATAGTGCGCCCGGTCTGTGTATTCTCAATAAGCATGTCTGCATCTTCAGGCAGGAAGGCCTCACTTGCTCCCCATGTGGGGAGCAGCCGGTAGGGGCTGAGATGGTTGTCCCGGGCATACCTGTCGGCAATGTTGATATACTCGGAGGCTATCCTCAGAGTAGAGAGGCTTTGCTTTCTCAATGGTACTCTGAAATCCTCGGGGCTGTTGAATGGCAGCTTCTTACTTACTACAGAGACTATTCTTACCTTACCATAACCTAAGCTCAGGATCTTCTTTGCTGGACTGGAGGGGAATCTGTACAGGTGGTCATAGAGCCAGTCTTCGCCGGTGATAGCCAGATCGAAATTCCCATTGGCGACCTGCAGGGGCATATCCTGGGGTCGAATGACCTTTATGCAGACTCCCTCTAGATTGATACTCGGGCGACGCGGCTCTTGAGCACAATAGGAGACTTTAATGCCCGCTTTTTCCAGGAATTCGAGAGTCGGTTCTTGTTGGTGCCCGTCAGGGAGAGCTAACCACAACGCAGAATCTTGTTGTGTAGGGAGAGAAGAAGGCTTCTTTGTACTGTCCACTACCCTCTTTGATCCTTCACTCCCGGGTTCCTCCATTTTGGCGGCGGTGCATAGGCGATCAAGCAAGAAACCCATGTCCTTGGATTCCCAACTGCGCCGGTGAGCAATCAAGAAGGTGCTTGAGCAAAGAATGGAGGTCAAAGGAAGTAAGCCATAGTTAAGGAGGGTATCCGGCGTCAGAGAGATTAAAGCCAGATCAGCGCTTTCCGGGGGATAGATTTCGGCCCCTCCCCAGAGAGGGAAAATGCTGAATCTCCTCAGCCTCAGGTTCAGAGCGAACAATTCGGCCATGTTAGGGTACTCTGTTGCTATACGTATTGTTTCTGTCCTCGTCTTCAGGTCATCGATCGATGTTATTCGGGCGGCCCTGCCGGCGGCTACACACAAATCTCTTTTGCCGTATCCCAGATCTTTCACCTTGACTACAGCACTGCTGCCGTATTTAGACAGGAGTTCTTCCACCCAATCCTGGCCGCAGATTCCCAGATCGTAGTTTCCGACCGCTACCTGAATGGGTATGTCCCTTTCATTGAATATCTTCAAGAAGAGGTCAGGGAAGTTGGTACACTGGGGCCTGTAGGAGCGGGACTGTTCATCGTAGCCGCTAAGCTCCAGACCTGATTCTTGGAGTATAGTGCCGGTTGGGCGCAGGAGGCGGCCCTTAGGAAGGGCTAGTTTTACTTGCATTTGCTACCTGTAGTATTCCTAGTACCTCAGACGTAGAATCCAATTCTGTAGCCTTACCACTTAGCTGGTCGGTGAGAAGGAATGCGGATTTACCCTTGCTGCCGCGGATGGAAAGAATCCATCTGTGTTTGGTTTCACCTGTATAACCCTGGTCAAGGTCTGCCGCACCTCCGACTCTTCGTAATAGGCCGGCGATTTCAAAGGGCAGGCTCTCATTCTTGCCCGTGTTATCATCATTTCGAATCAGGATGCTGGGTGTCGTGTCTTCCCAACTCCTGGTAAGGCTCATAAGCTGGTCAACATCAAGGGCGAATCCTGAAGCAGGGATATCTCCTCCTCCCATGAGGGGGATTAGATCATTGTATCGTCCGCCGCCCCCGAGCCTTTTCTCTCCAATACGAAATTGGAAAAGAACCCCGGTGTAGTATTCAAAACCCTTGCCTGATGCCATATCAATCTGATAGTTGCGTCCCAGGTCTTTCAGGAGCTGCGTGATGACAATAAAATCATCAATGTTTGCTTCAAGTTTGGGGAATACTTCCAGCAGGGAAGCCCTCAGGTTCTGTAGGAAACCTGGTGAATCCCCCTTGAGTTCAAAGAGCAAAGACAGAGTGTCTCTTAGTTCAGGTTTTTCTGCCATTAGTCTCTGCAATACTGCTGTGGTATCCCCATCCATGATGCGGTCAAATAGGCGGCTCTGTTCGGATGGGGCCAGACCTACCTCGTGGAGCAGGGCTCTTATCAGGCCGGCATGGGATAAATATAGCTTCACCTCACTAATGCCTAATTGGGCCAGAGTCTCCAGAGCCAGCAGTATCAATTCCACGTCTGCTGATGGGTTAGCACTCCCCATCATTTCGGCCCCGCACTGCCAGCGTTCCCTCGATTCCTTGCCCGTCTCTTCGAAGCTGAAGATATCCTCAACGTAGAAGAGCTTTGCCAGGTTATCCTGAAGCAGGTTCTCAATATATAGCCGGGCAGCGGGGATAGTGCTATCAGGTCTGAGTACCACTCGCTCTCCGCTCCAGCCATCCCAGTCGAGGAATGAATATACTCTGCTGAGCATGTTGGGAGTGAGAGTGCCGGTGGAGGTGAAGAGATGAAGGTACTCTAACGTGGGTGTCCTTATCTCTTTATAACCCCACTGGAGACAGCAAGACCTGAAGGCTTTCTCGACATGGCGAAATCTTGCCATGTCCTCATGGAGGAGGTCTTTGCTGCCTTTGCACCTTTGAGTTTCCATAGATTCCTTCGACTACCTGATTATGGGAAAGTGGAGCATATTTTAGCACGTCGTCTCTACTGAGAGCAATCTGTTTAGGAAGAAATATATGGAGGGATGAGGGGTAATGTAGTTGGAGTGGCAAGTTCCTGGAAGTCTTTTATGAAGGCGAGCCTAAGGATGCAAAGCCTATCTTTGCATCTGTTACTGCTTCTATGATTTGAATAGTGCGGTCTATGTGCTGCAGGCTGAGAGATAGCCCCATCTTTCTCAGTTCCTTGTGATGTAGACCTTGATAGAGCCCCTGGCCTGCCACGCGACACATCTCATCATAGAGGCGCGGCCATTTCCTTCTTTCGCGGGTGCAATAGAGGATGAAGCCGGTAACCTGGGGATTGATATCCACATGAGAAACTATAACCATGGCATTCTGCAAAATCAAAGGCGTTGGGAGCAATTGAGGTAGACAAGAAACACTGGCAGCCAAACCTGAGACATCTGTTTCTTGTGCTTCAACCCTCACTTTCTCTTGTCCTTTGTTAGGTAAGGAGGGGGTGGGCAAAGCTCCTGTCTGGTCTTCCCCTCGTGTCTTTATGTTCTCTTATGTAATTTGGCCTGCGAGATATCTATTTGTGAAGCCTATCCTCACTTGAGCTCCGCTTACTGCGGGGCTAGGCACAAGTACACCATTTCCAGTGAAACGGAAAAGCACCGTTTGACGCTCAAAACCACCAGAGGTGACAATCGGTTCGTAAATGGGGTTCAGGTGGTCGTGCTTTCGAAACGCACCACCCTGACCATCTTCTGAGCGTCAGTTGGCACCATTTATTTTGGAGCCTCCCTCTCCCAGGAAGTCATCAAACCTCTGGGCCGCCTCTTTCTGCTGTGTCGGCAGGACATGGACATAGGTATCGAGTGTCGTCCTGACCGAGCTGTGACCTAGTCTAGTGTTTCATAAACTGCTTTACAACGAGCGAGCTTGTCAAGAATGGCTTTGGCGGAGGCTTTCCCCACCAACGGTTTAGGGTCGGCATTGGATATTGTCAGGTACTCCTTAATGGCATGGATCAACTCTGG
>JAPLHP010000062.1 GCA_026389585.1 Chloroflexota bacterium
AACAGCCTCCTCCAAGCCTACGAAACCAAAAACCGGACATCAGGAGTTGATACCCACAGAAAGCTGGACCCCCGTATGGTGACATCTTTCATGATTCAACAGGCCACCGTTGGGTTACCTTCTTAAATGAGTTGACACGGGAGCTTGTGTGGTAGGCTTTTCATCTTCGTTTCCGCACCAAAAGACCGCCTGCCAGGATGGGTTAGAGGCTGGCATCTATACAGTACTGATCGGCTCCTTGGGACTGGCGCCAATCTGCTGGTCTGCCATATCCTCGCTGTGCTTGACCTTTGTACTCACCGAAAACTGCCTTTCTATAGACCGCCGGTGTATATTATTCATGGCACAGAAGGGTATCAGTCTGGCCTTTGAGTCCTTGTCAGGAACCCCATAGTGAAGGCAGCAGCCCTGAACTCTATCCAGATCAAAGTTGTATGGGTCCATAAACTGCATGATGCCTATCGTCATCCATTTGTTCCGCATCCAATCATCCACCAGTACGCGGCCAGACTTGTAACTCTTCGTGAATAGAATAGGAAGAAGCCTGATCCAAAAACTGGGACTTACATACATGATGAAGCCGGTCACCAGATCCCACATTACTCGCGGCCTGGATTTCTTCAACTCAAAGGCCCGCCGCATCCTGGCATACAGCTTCTCATTATTGATGAAACGTGATATAGGGACCAGTTTGTTCTTCTCATGAGCCACAAGGCTTATTACACCGCAGTGGGGATGAACGCAGAATTCTCTATGCCGGCCACCCTTGGTCACCATCTTGGCCAAGGTCTCGCTCATAGGCAGCGAAAAGAAGTCTCCTTTCTTGATTTCACCGTTGGTCTGTTCTTCACAAAGCCGCATGACGTCTGGAGTGGTTATCCTCATCTCCTTGAGCTTGCTCCGGTCTATCCTCCCCGTAAAACTGACAGGCTGGAAGACAATATGCCTCACCACGTCAGAATTCTGCGCCGCATATCTGATAATATCGCCAACCTGCTGGTCATTAATCCCTTTGACCACAGTAGGAACCAGGGCAATCCTGTCATAGCCTATCTTCCTGGCGTTCTCAATAACCTTCTGCTTCAGCGGCCAGAGGTCGCGCCCTCTCGCCTTCTTGTATGGCTCAGGGGTGACACCATCAAATTGCAGATATGTATAGACCTCCAGGTCGCGCAACTTCTTGAAATATTCGATGTCCTCCGCCAGCCTTATTCCATTTGTAGCCAGCACGATGTAGTCAATACCAAGCTCTCTCTCCATCTTAATTATGTCCAGCAAGTCATCCCTTACCGTAGGCTCTCCACCGCTATTCTGAATCCCCTGAACAATATTGGGGCGGTTTACCTCCTGAGCGTATTCTATGATTGTCCTTATCTGCTCCATGGTCGGTTCGTAGACATAATCCACCGCATGGGCAGCAGCAAAACATATGGGACACCTCAGATTGCATCTGTTGGTCAGATCTATGATCAACAGGGTGGTGTGCGTTCTGTGTTTCTGGCATACCCCACAGTCAAGCGGACAACCAAGCTTTGATTCTCTGGCTACGAGGAATCCCTTCCCATCATCCCTGAACTTCTCGGCTCTTACATACTCGTCATAATCACTCCAGTAGATATCCTCGAAACTCCCATGGTCAGGGCAACTCTTTCTCATCAGTACCTGACCATCGACCTCCCACAACTCAGCATCCAGAACCCTTAGATCCTCCGGGCAAATGGACTTCGTCTTTTTAAGCAGTTCCACAAACACCCCCTAAAATCATCGGAAATGAAAAACTGTCAGCGATCGACTCCATGGGCTTCTGACATATCACGGCTCCCCCTGTGGCCGGAAAGGCACTGGGGCATTGCCGAAATAAACCTTCGTATGCGGGTAGGGAATATCTATGCCTTCCACATCGAAGGCCTTCTTCAGCCTCAGGCGTAACTCTCCCATGACATCCCACTGACGCATAGGCTTGGTCTCTCCCATTATCTTGATGTCGATTCCCGAGTCTCCCAGGTTATCCACCCGGAGAGCACGGGGTGGTGTCAAGATCGCCCCCATCCAATCAGGATCCTCAGCCAGTTCCTTCCCCACCCTGTTGATCACTTCCATGGCCCGTTTTAAGTCCGTATCGTAGGACACGCTGATATTCATATTTACTCTGGACCACTCTTTGGTGTAGTTGCTGGCCACCCTGATCTCGCCATTGGGCACTGAGTGCACAACCCCGTCCATGTCTCTCAGCAATGTCCTTCTCAGATTGATATCTTCTACAAGACCCGACGTATCGGCGATCTTAACCACATCGCCCTTTCGGTACTGGTTCTCCATGATGATGAACAGCCCAGCAATGAGGTCTTTCACCAGACTCTGCGCCCCAAAGCCAATAGCAATGCCAATTACACCTACGCCAGCGATGATGGGTGATATGTTAAGACCTATTTCGCTGAGCATCATAAAGAGGACAACCGCAATAATAACAGCTTGAAGTGAAGCCACCAGCACACCGGACAGAGTGTCCGCTCTCTTGTTGACCTCTTCGTCACTCTGATCACTTCGTGATCTGGTGACTGCTTCCCTGATGACCTTGGGAATCGCCGCCGTTGCTAGAAGGACCAGCGCAAGGCCACCACCTCCCAGGAGCGCAATCTGAGGGCCGGGGTGCCTCAGCCAGTTTTTCACAGGCGGCAGCACTTTGGTCTCAAGGCTTTCGATATCGAGCATATCCAGAACCAGAACCAGCCCTAAGAAAATGGCGATCAACGGAACTATCCACTTTAGTGCGCCCATTATCATGTCATCCAGGGGACTGGCGGTCTTTTCGGCCACTTCGACAATGTACCACTCTATGAACACCCGCGTTATGACTACACCAGTGTAGATACCCATGACCACGAACAGAATAGGTACAATATCATCAAGGTGTCCTTCCCAGGATGCCGGCACAGCAGCAACCTCCACTGCCGTGTAAATGCCCAGGAAGAAGCACCACAGCATAGAGGCTATACGGGTCGAGTGGATTAAAACGTCATCCCACTTCGTCTCTGTTTTCGCTGCCCACTTATGAAGCCTCCAGTAGATAGTCCTCCTCAGTAGAAGGGTGAGCACCATGACAGCTACGCCTATCCCGATGGGCACCACCCAACGCAGGATTTCGTTTTTATTGCTGATGTCGTCCAGAAAACCCATCTATCTAAGACTCCTTATTGACAGAGAATTTTTGCGAAGGAAAGCCAGGATTTGCTTTCTGACAACTTTCGAATCGGGTACCTAGAGGGGAATACGCGGGGCAGAGTAGTATATTTACCACAGAAACTCTTGACTACCGTCTGACGACCCTAAAACTGACCAATGGCAAAGCAGATTGCATCAGCCACCAGGTTTTCACAAAATGTGGAATTCACCTGATTGAGATGAATAGTAGCGCATGGAAGTGCTCAAAGTCAACCGACTTCACTTTGGATGTTGTAACTCTATGATAATGTCCTCTTAATAACTCGATAGAAATGTCCTCTTTCGCAAAAGGGAGTAAAACAGAGGCAATCCTGATAAGGAGGTGCCTCATTGGAAGGAGGACTGATCACGATGAGTGCCAAAGAGAGA
>JAPLHP010000063.1 GCA_026389585.1 Chloroflexota bacterium
CTGCTGGTACACTTGTTTTCATAATCATACTGCAATGTAGTGTGGGATACTTGTTCCAATGAGGAAGACGGCCCAGGGGCTGGTTCGTTGGCAAGCAAGGCATAGCTTCGAAAAACTTGAAGCACGTCTGATTTGGGAATAAAATCATATAGAGATCGGGAGACTGATCTGGAAGAACCTTGTCTGCTTTGCCTATAGGTAGACTATGGCAAGATAAGGCAAGGTTCAAATAGTTGTAGTCTCATTTGGTCAGTTCGAGGACGTAAAGACCAAAATAGCTATCGTTGGTTAGTTTCGGAGGATAGAGGACAGGATTGTGGGCATAACAGAATCCAAGGCAAATGGTTATATTGAAATCAACCAGGAGCTGTGCAAGGGATGCCAGGTCTGTATAGCTTTTTGTCCCAAGGGGGCGATCGCTCTGTCGGATAGACTGACGGCCAGTGGCTATGTACCTGTCTCCTTTAATGATGGCAGCGAATGTACCGGCTGTGCCATCTGCGCCATAGTGTGTCCGGAAGTGGCCATAGAGGTGTACCGTGGCTAAGGTCCTCATGGATGGCAACAGCGTGATTGGAGAGGCGGCTATCAGGGCTGGTTGCCAGTGTTATTTTGGCTATCCCATCACTCCTCAGAACGAGCTGACTGAATATATGGCAAACCACCTGAGCAGGAAAAAGGGGTGTGCTTTTATTCAGGCGGAGAGTGAGCTCGCGGCTATAAATATGGTATTTGGAGCCAGTTTGGCGGGGGTGAGAGTCATGACCTCGTCTTCCAGTCCGGGGATGAGTTTAAAGCAGGAAGGGATTTCTTATTTGGCGAGTTGCGAGCTTCCGTCGGTCATAGTCAATATGTCCAGGGGTGGGCCGGGTTTGGGGACCATATCTGCTTCTCAGTCTGACTACTTCCAGGCCACCCGGGGTGGGGGGCACGGGGATTATCGGACCATAGTTTTGGCGCCTTCATCGGGGCAGGAACTGGCGGACCTCACTCACCGGGCCTTTGATCTGGCCGACAAGTATCGGATTCCGGTGCTTATCCTGGGGGATGGGATACTGGGGCAGATGATGGAGCCGGTGGAATTTAAGCATGAGGCTCCTGCGGAACTGCCGGTGAGAAGCAACGCCTTGAGAGGGGCAAAGGGGCGGGCAAGCCGGATTGTCAGGACCTGTACCTCGAACACGAGCGACATGGAAGAACTCAACTGGAGCCTCTACAGAAGATACCAATTGATCAAGGAAGAAGAGATCACCTGCGAGACCTTTCTGGTTGAAGATGCTGAGATGATAGTGGTGTCTTTTGGCATAGCGGCCCGAATTGCCCGAGGGGCGATCAAGAACGCGCGGGCTAATGGGCTGAAGGTAGGCCTGTTGCAGCCCGTCACCCTGTGGCCGTTCCCTTCTGCAAAGGTGGAAGAATTGGCCAACAGGGCAAAATACTTCCTGGTATTTGAGATGAACATGGGCCAGATGATAGAGGATGTGCAACTGGCCCTGAATGGTAAAGGAGAGACCTTCTTCTATGGGAGGCCGGGGGGTGTCATTCCTACCCCCAGCGAAGTCTTCCGGGTGATTTCACGACATTATTATCAGAAGGGTCTGAGTTAGAGAACAATGACTAAGGTGTATAGCCGTCCCAAGTTGCTGAAGAAGAAGATTTTCCATTACTGCGCGGGATGTGGTCATTCGATTATCCACCGGCTTCTGGCTGAGGTGATTGAAGAGATGAATCTTCAAGAGAGGATTGTAGGCATCAACTCGGCGGGATGCTCGGTTTTTGCCTATGACTATCTTGACATCGATATGGCGGAAGCAGCCCATGGCAGGGGAATGGCGGTGGCTACCGGCCTGAAAAGGGCCTCTCCTGAGACCATTGTGTTTACCTATCAGGGGGATGGTGATCTGGCAGCCATTGGTACTGCTGAGACTGTTCATACTGCCAACAGAGGAGAAAGGATAACGACCATTTTTGTCAACAATGCTGTCTACGGCATGACCGGTGGTCAGATGGCCCCGACTACTCTACTGGCCCAGCTGACCACCACCACGCCCTACGGGCGGGATGCCAGGCTGGAGGGACATCCTATCAGGGTGAGCGAGATGCTGGCACTCCTTGGGGGAGTGGTCTATATTGAACGGACGGCAGTGGATTCTCCGACGAACATCAGAAAGACGAAGAAATCTATCCGCAAGGCCTTCCAGGTGCAAATTGATGGTCTGGGCTTCTCAATGGTGGAAATACTCGCCCCCTGCCCCATAAACTGGAAGATGGAACCATTAGAGGCCTGGCAGTGGATCGGTAAAGAAATGACTAAGGTATTCCCACTTGGGGTGATAAAGGACATCACGGGGCAAAAAGATGCTGATTAAGACGATCTTTGCTGGATTTGGAGGCCAGGGGGTACTTTCCATGGGACTTGGCCTGGCTCAGGCAGCTATGATGGAGGGCAAAAACGTGACGTACTTACCCTCCTATGGTGTTGAGGTTCGCGGTGGTACTGCCAACTGCACGGTAGCCGTATCGGATGAAGAGATTGCCTCACCGGTGGCTTCGGCACCGGAATTTGTTGTTGCCATGAATCAACCTTCCCTGGTCAGATTTCAGAATCAGGTCCAATCAGGAGGCGTATTGTTTTTCAATTCTTCGCTGATCAAGGCTGAAGTCTCCCGTGGCGACATCGAGCTTGTTGGAGTTCTGGCAGGCCGTATTGCTGAGGAATTGGGCAGTCCCAGATCGGCCAACATGGTGATGCTGGGGGCATTCACCAAGAAAAGCAATCTGGTCTCCATTGATACCCTGATTGAAGGACTGAAAAGCACCTTGAAGAACAAGACAAAGTTGATTGCCGTCAACAAAAAAGCGCTGATAGCAGGATACGAACTCTTCTAGTAATGATGTAGATAACCTGGGGGTAAGGCTATGTTTGTCAAACAGATTTCGATCAGCCTGGATAATGTGCCGGGGAAGCTCATGGATGTGAGCGAACTCCTGGGCATTGAAGGGGTAAATATCAGGGCCATTTCGGTAGCTGATACTGCCGACATCAGTACGGTGAGGTTTGTCACCGATGATCCGGCCAAAACCACCAATGTCCTGAGGAGCCATGGCTATTCTGTAAAAGAGACAGACGTCATAGCGGTGGAGGTCCCGGATCACCCGGGAGGCCTTCGAGCTGTGCTCAAGCCTCTGAAGGCGGCCAATATCAATGTCCTCTATCTCTACCCCTATTTGGGCAGGGGGGAGAGCGGTCAGCCTATAGTCATCGTGGGCGTGGACAAAACCGAAGAGGCGACAAAGGTGTTGGGAAAGAACTGGGTGCGCACCTTTGGCAAAGAGATCTATGCCCTTTGACTCGACCCTGCGGTTCCGCTGTTTTACTTTACTCTCGTGATGTGGCACCTCTCCCTTCCAGACTCTTGACCTGCAGAGTCCTTCCTTTGATGGTTTCGATTGCTGGATAAGTTAGACAAGTCCCTGCAATCTTGCCTGTGCGACAGTCTATGCACCAATCCTACCACACTACCACAGGGTACCACAGGCTGCAAACATCCACAGCTGCCTGTTGTTGTCCAGCGAAAATGTCACCCTAATTGTTCAGCGAATTTGTCACCCCTTGTCATAAAAGGCTTTGTAAGATCTACGCCAAGGATGATGCGGACCTGGCTTGTGTCCATTACTGCGGAGCGGGCGGTTGACCATG
>JAPLHP010000064.1 GCA_026389585.1 Chloroflexota bacterium
TGTTGGGAAACACGGGAATGAAAAAGCCATCGGGAAATATGTTAAAGAGCAAGGACGTGCATCTCAATATGTTCAGATTCACAAAGACCAACTAAGGTTACTGTGATACCCCGACGCTTGCGTCGGGGAGAATGTCATTCCTGCCCCTTCTCATGTCATTCCTGCGTAGGCAGGAATCCAGCCGTTCTCCCTCACCCTGGCCCTCTCCCATCAAAGAGAGAGGGGATTAGAGGCATCACCCACCTGGATTTCCACTTCACAGAGTGAAGGGCGTGGGAACAGGGTAGCTGTGCAAATCAACTGATGGCCTGCCGGCAGGGTGGTGAGTTGGTGTTGGACGTGTTTGGCGGACTAAGCTGTGGTAGCGAATTCATATGAGTATTTGGGCGACAGTCCCCAATCTGATAGCGGCCAATAAATCAGCCAGCTCTTGCCGATGATGTTATCGCGGGGCACCGTCCAACCCCCGGTAGAATCGCTGCTGTTACCGCGGTTATCGCCCATAACAAAGTAGTGGTCTTTCTCGACGAGCACTGAAATATCATTTCTGCTCAGGCTCTTGTCAGGGGTTTCGTCCAGCAGGGAGCCATTTACATGTACCTGGCCATCCTTCACCTCCACCAGGTCTCCGGGTATGCCGATTACCCGTTTGATAAAGGGATATTGAGAAGCTACGGGCGGTTTGGGAGGCCAGAAAATAATGACATCACCCCTGTGCGGAGAGCTGAAATGGTAGGTGAGTTTATTCACCATTAAGAACTCTCCCTGGTGGAAGGAGGGCAGCATGCTGGGCCCGTCTACCCTGAAACTCTGCACGCTGAAGTGCACCGCGGCAAATACCACGACGAATATGAGTATGATTATCAGAACTTCACGCCAATTGATTTTCATCGTCCTGGTTTCTCAGCCTCTATATGATTATAGTCGTTTTGCCTCTGTCATTCTAACGTCTTTGATTCGAGCATTCGACCTGAGCGGAGCAGTTGACGCGAACTGACGGCCAGCATTAGACTCTATGGCATATCGGTGGCATGGCCCTTGCTCACATAGGACGACCATAGTGAGCACTTAGCAGTAGCAGAGCCGTCCGAATGCATTTGAACAAAGCATGGCTAGGGGAGGTATGAGATGATTCAAAGCTTAGAGGTTAGGAACTTCAAGTCTGTAAAGCAGCAAACGTTGGCATGTAAACGGATAAATGTCCTAATCGGTGAGCCAAACACTGGAAAGTCCAATATGCTTGAAGCCCTTGCCATGTTCTCTTTCGTAGGCTATTACGAGTATGGCCCTAATGTACTCAGGGATTTTGTCAGGTTCGAGAGAACAAGCAACCTTTTCTACGATGAGATTCTTGATGAGGACGTTCATATAGGACTGGACAAATACGCTCTGGACATGAAGTTTAGCAATGGGCAATTTAAGGGATTATTTACAATTGGAGGGGCAAGTTTACCTGCGGCCGCGATTGTCGGGAGTCACGATGGCCTCCAAGTTAGCGGTAGAAGCTCGAATGCGTTCAGCGATGTGAAGTTTTACAGATTCGATGAGAAACTTACCACGTTCGACAGACCAGAGGCGGGGTGTCTGATGCCACCCTCTGGCAGAAATCTTATGTCACTCCTATTAGGTCACAGGGATTTGAGACGAATGGCCAATGATATCTTTGCCAAGTATGGATTGAAGGTAAATGTCCGACCACAAGAGAACAGGATTGAGATCATGAAGCAAGTCGAGGACATTACGGTTACCTATCCATATTCGCTTGCCTCCGACACTCTCAAGAGAGTCATCTTTCATCTCACTGCTATTCTCTCCAATAAGGACTCTATCCTTGTTTTTGAGGAACCAGAGTCGCATGCCTTTCCATATTACACAAAGCAACTTGCCGAAACTATCGCCCTAGATGAGAAGAACAATCAGTATTTTATTTCAACTCATAACCCTTATTTCTTGCTGCCACTTTTGGAGAAGGCTCCCAAGCAAGATGTAGCCATTTTCCTTACCTACTACCAAGATCACCAAACCAAGTGTAAGTCTTTGAGCGAGGCAGAGATGCAACAGGTCACGGAGATAGACATATTCTCCAACCTTGACAAGTTCCTAGATAGAAGATGATTTACATTGAATGCAATTCGGACTTCACGCTCCTGAAGTCCGTGAGTAGCATCCCAAGAAGCCAAGTCATTCACGAGCTTAAGGGAAAATCCGAGATTTGCCGGAAACTGGCAACCTATGCCACGAATTGCGGGGCGTTGATAGATGAAGACCCCAGCTCCGTCCAGCCACTCTATCTGCAAGTGGTCAGACAAAGAGGAACGGAGCAGACCTTCCCTGAGCACGGCTTTAAGGTGTTGCATGACAGCAAGCTCAACAACTATTTGGTAGTCCTGTGTCCAAAACTTGAAGAGTGGTCTCTCAAGCTCGCTAAGGATGCTGGAGTAGACATTCTTAACTACAACTTACCCAGCACTCCGGGAAGTCTTCACCATGTCATTGGTCAGCGCCTCGGAAACTATGAGAGACTGCTGGAAGCCATCAAATCGAAGGGCTCAGAGCGACTGGCGCTGCTCAGGAATCTTGTGGGAACAGGACGACCCTAAGTGTGGTCTGCCTGCGACCATCGCAGTATTCCAGTTATTTTCAGGATTAATTCTGAGGAAACCAAACTTAACCCCATTAAGATGTGCGGATATTTTTATCTTAGTGTACGAGCGTAAGGCAGGTGAGTGGTGATTGAACTTGATAGCAAGCAGATTGCAGAGTTCCTGTACCGGAGCTACACCGCAGTTGACGGCCTGTGGTTTATGAAAGTGGAAGAGAAATACGGCTTCTATGCTGCCCTCGACATCGACAACGAGGTCTGGAAGGTCTTTCCCAAGATACAGGCCCGTATGCTCAAGGGCATGGGGAAAATGACGAACGGGGTGGATGCGCTCTTCGAGTGCTTTACTACCAAGCTGACTATAGAGGGTTTCGGATTCCAGACTGAGAGGCTTGCGGGCGGAGGCTTCAGGATAATTATGAGCAGGTGCCCCTGGCATGATGCTATGGTCAAGTCCGGCAGGAAAGACATGTCCGGGAAAGTGAGCAGCCGCATCTGCCATACGGAATGTTCGGCCTGGGCCGCCGAGTTTGGCGAGGAAGTGACCTTCACGATGGGTAGTCAGATGTGTAAAGGTGCTGAGCGCTGTATTCTGGAGTTCCGATAGCTGGTCTCTGCTAATTCTACATTTTGTTAAACTCGCTCTTGCTGGCTCCACAGACCGGGCAGACCCAATCGTCTGGTAGTTTCTCGAAGGGGGTTCCTGGTGCTGTACCACTCTCCGGATCGCCTTTCTCCGGGTCATAGATATATCCACAGACAGAGCACTGGTATTTTGCCATTTTGACTTTGACGACCTCCTTCTTTTCTTCGACGTATGATGGGGCTGTCTTGGGGGTAGTGCCGCGCTTGACCTGATGATAATAGGCATAGGTCATTGGCTCGCCTTCTTTAAGGATGTCGGCACCAACAAGCTCACCTACGAAGTCGGTATGCGTTTCCACATCCAGTTCCTTGGTTACCCTGGCCTCCAGATAAGCCAGGGTATGGTCCAGAACTATGGGTGCTTTAGTCTCGCCTGTCTTATAGTTGACGCCCTCAAATTTGTTGATGTCTCTCCCCGATTTGAAGCCAAACTGGCCGATCAAACTCAAGGGGGTATCCTTAGAGAGTATGGAGACCGTAAATACCCTGCTGTCCTTGATGAACTCATGCGTCAGATTTCCCTTGTTGATGCAGACAGAAATAGTCGGGGGTTCTGAGGATGTTTGAATTACGGTGTTGGCAATCTGGCCGTTGATCCTGTCTCCCTTTCTGGAGCCTATGATGTACAGGCCGTAGCTTATCTGTTGCAGAGCTTTTGTATTCATTCGTTGTTGTTCTTCCCTCCCTTTGGTTAAATTCCGATTCTAGAGAAGTTCCTTCTCACTCATATCGACCGCCTGTCTCAGTTCGGCGGCCAGTTCCGGCGGCAATCCTTCGATGTCCACCCGCAGAAACCCTCTTACTATCATTGCGGTAGCTTCATTGCGTGTAAGTCCACGGGCCATCAGATACTCCACCTCTTCCTCAGCAATCTTGCCTATTGCGGCTTCATGTGACAGGTCCACACCGGCCAACTCGCCCCTTAGTTCCGGTATGGCGTGGATAACTCCTCGCTCAGAGAGAATCAACCCCCGGCATTCCAGATGGCCTTTGACATCGGGGGCACTGCCGGCGATGTAGCCTCTGGAGATGATGGTGCCTCCGGTGGTGATCGTCCGTGCCACGATCTCGGCCCGTGAGCCTCTGGCGTTGAGGAGTACGCGGGAGCCGGTGTCGAGATTGGAACCCGGAGGGGCAAGCAGAATGGTGTTGAACCTCACGATGGCTCTTTCCCCCACACAGCGGGCTACCGGATACATCTGGAGAGAGCGCACCGGCTTCATGCAGACATAGTTGCTCAGGAATACAGCATCTTCTTCGACAATGGCCCCGCTGCGGGGACGTACTGCTATTTCGGGGGCCCAGTTATGGATCATGGTGAAGGTCAGTTTGGCCCCTCTCTTGATATAGAACTCCGAAATGCCTATGTGCAGACCCGAGGCCTGCATCGGCCTGGTGGCGCAGCCGGTAATAATGTGTAGCTCGGAGTTCTCCTCAGCAATGATGATGTTGTGCACCTTCTGCGCCAGATTTTGGTGGGCCAGGTAGAGGCATGCCTGAACCGGATAGACGACCTTTGCACCGGGCAGTGCCCTGATGAAATAGCCATTGTCCAGGTCAACCTCGGCGTGGGCGGTGAATTTGTCGGTATCAACACTAACTGCGTGCCACCAGTAGTCCTGCAGCCAGTCATAGGTCTCTAACGCCTTGGTGATGCTCATTACCTCCACCGTGTCCTGGCTCGAGGAACTGTGAACGACGGACCGGTCCATCTGGACAAAAGTGCCTGACCGCTGGCTGGTATCGTCGAGAGTGACTCCCACCTTCAGCATGTTCCCCTTGTCCTCGGCGGGGATATGGGACGGTTCTTGTTGGTAGGGATGTTCCTCAGCAGTTTTTGAATAAGTTGACAGGTCGATGTCTTCACCCAGGGCGGCTTTCTTTTCCAGCGCCTTTTCGGCCAGGTCGCGGGTTTTCTTTGATGAAACTACTTTAGACATTCGACGCACCCCTCATAGCCCCTTTTCTTGATGCTGTCCAGGCATTCATGGGCATCTCGTTCACACGTGATCCTGCCATTTAGGAGGACGTAGCCTTTGCTGGCATTGACATAGTCCAGTATGTGACCGGTGTGGGTGATGATGAGGCCGGCACGCGTTCGATTGCGTTTCAGGTCTTTCTGCAGCAATTCGTTAATCATCTGGCCGATGAGAGCTATGTTCACCAGGTCAACCCCGGATTCTGGCTCATCGAGGAGGACCAGGTCAGGACTTTGAGCCAGAAGTTGCAGGAGCTCTGAGCGTTTGATCTCGCCGCCGGAGAACCCGTAGTTTATATCACGGTCCATCATGTCGCCCATGTTCAGCCGCTCTGCCAGTTTCCCGACGATATCGCCATCCTCCCGGCCTTTCAGGCAGGCGGTGACCATGTCCCGTGTCTTTACTCCGCGGACTATCGGAGGGCGCTGAAAGGACATGCCGATACCCAGACGCGCCCTCTCATCCAGAGAGGCATTGGTGATGTCCTGCCCTTTGAAAACAACGTGCCCTGCTGTTATCTTATATCGTGGGAATCCCATTATCGCCATCAGCAGGGTGGTTTTGCCGCTGCCATTGGGGCCAAACAGGGCATGGGTCTCACCGGCACCAATGGAGAGATTGATGCCGTGGAGTATCTCTTTGCCGCCGGTCTCTACGCGTAACCCCTGAATTTCAAGCATGGCCTTCTCCTTAACTATTTGGATTTCTTGATATATACCTTGTATTCCCCTGCCTTCTCCTCAATGCCCAGCAGTTCGTTTCCGGTAGCCTTGCACCAGGCAGGGGCATCGGCCTTTATTCCCTCGTCGCTGGCTAGAACCTCCAGCACCTGCCCGGGTTTCAGTTCCTTGAGCTTGTTGGCGGTGTTGTAGATAGGCATGGGACAATAGAGTCCGACACAGTCTAAAGTAGCATCTGCCTTCATAGCTACGTCTCCTCAAACAAACAGATTGATCTTCCCTTCTTTAGCCTCACCGAGATAGGTGGCTACCCCGGCGTAGCTGTCTACCTCGGGAATGAAGGCGTCCTTGGAGAGGCCCATTATTCCCATGGAGGTAGTGCAGGCTATGAACTTCACCCCCGATTGATGGGCCATGGCGAGCAACTCCTGAGGGGAAGGGAAATTGATATCCCGCATCAACCTTCCCATCATCCACTTGCCCAAGCCGAACATGTGGAATTTGGAGAGGGGCAGCCTCTTGGAACCACCCCGGTTCATGAAATTGAGCATCTTCCTCATTATACCCTTGCTTTTGATCGAGCCCTGGTTCTTCTTGATGAGGTTCAGCCCCCAGAAGGTGAAGAACATACTTACCTCCATCCCCATTGAAGCTGCCCCGATAGCGATGTTAAAGGCAGCCAGGGCTTTATCCATGTCACCGCTGAAAACTACCAAAGTGACTTTTTCTGCCATAATGATTGCCTCACTTCCAGACTAGCTGTCCGCCGCACTGGGGGCATGCCTCTGCATTCTGCGCCACCGCTATCTGGCAGGTGACACAGTAGCGCAGGGTCACACTGCAATGCCGGCAGTAAGGCAGAGCGGTGGCAGATAGCTCCTCTTCGCAGTAAGGGCAAGAACATCTCACCACCATGCCCTTTGGCGCTTCACTCTTCATTGCAGGTTTTCTCTTCTTCATCTTCCGTCCTCCTTTCCTCGGTTTTCGGCGCCTTGCCCTGTTTTACCAGATAGTCATCGACGGCCTTATTCAGAGCCTGGGCGCCGAGGTTGGAGCAGTGGTACTTATTCTTGGGCAGTCCTTCCAGTTCCTTGGCCACTAGATCCGGGGTGATCTTCCGCACCTCTTCCAGAGTCTTTCCCATGGCCATCTCGCTCACCATGCTGGAAACGGCAATGGCAGCGCCACAGCCAAAGGTCTTGAACTTAACATCGGCCAGGCGATTATCCTTGACCCTAATATAGAAGGTCATCATATCACCGCAGACAGGGTTGCCTACTTCTCCGATGCCGTCAGCGTCCTTTATCTCCCCGACATTGCGGGGATTCATAAAATGGTCCATCACCTTGTCGCTGTAAATGGGCATACTATTTACCTCCCCTCTTCTTGTTTCAGGAACTTGTCGTACAATGGCGACATCTTCCGTAGCCTCTCCACAATAGGTGGCAGTGCTGCCAGTACGTGATCTACATCCTCCTCTGTATTCCCCAGCCCAAAGCTGAAGAGAAGTGAGCCATGAGATAGCTCGGGAGGGATTCCCATGGCGGTGAGCACGTGAGAAGCTTTAAGTGCTCTGGAAGTACAGGCCGAGCCGCTTGATGCTGCTATTCCTTGCTGGTTCAAGAGGATCAGCATGGATTCTCCTTCGATGAACTCGATGCTGAAGCTGGCATTGCCGGGAAGACGCTGAGTGGGGTGTCCGGTCACCGTTGCATACTGTATTTTGGATGGGAGGCCCTTGATCAATCCATCCCGCAGGGCTGAGAGGCGAGCCATCCTGGAGTTCATCTCTGCCTTGGCCAGCTCAGCAGCCTTTCCCAGGCCGACTATTCCGGGGACATTCTCTGTGCCGGCCCGCCGTCCCCCCTCCTGCACTCCGCCGTCGAGCAAGGGGATGATCCGTGTCCCTTTCTTGAGCCAGAGAGCCCCCACGCCTTTGGGCCCATAAAACTGATTACCGGCCAGGCTCAATGCATCTATCCCCATCTTGTTAACGTCTACAGGTATGGTGCCGGCGGTAGCCACAGCATCGGTGTGGAAGATAGCGCCAGCATCCTTCGCCAGCCTCGCTATTTCACCAATGGGCTGAATAGTGCCCACCTCGGCATTAGCATGCATAATGGAGACAAGGATGGTGTCCTTCCTGATGCTGCTTGCCACTTCTTTAGGGTCTACCAGGCCGTACTTATCTACAGGGACTGGGGTTATCTCAAACCCGGCTTTCTCCAGGGTCCGCGCTGAGTGCATGACGGAGAAGTGCTCGATAGACGAGATGACAATATGCTTGCCCTTGGACTGCTGGGCCGTGGCCAGGCCCTTGATAGCGAAGTTATTTGACTCGGTGCCACTGGAAGTAAAGATAACCTCCTCCGGCTTGGCGCCTATGAGAGATGCCACCGATCCTCGGGCGTCTTCTACAGCTTCCCTTGCTTCATCTCCCCAGTTGTGAATAGACTGAGGATTGCCATAAACATCCTTGAGATAGGGGAGCATAGCCTCCAATACTTCGGGCAACAGTGGAGTAGTGGCGGCATTGTCCAGGTAGGTTTTCCTCATTTCATCCTCCTAGGTATTCATCTCTCCAGAGATGCTGCAGAGGTCTTGGGAAGCATCTTGCTTCGGGATCTGACGCGCAAATTGGCTTGGCTCATGCTGAACCCTCCAAGGTGCGTAGTTGCAGGCGTGTACCTACGACTACCAACTCATCTCCCAGTTCCAGAAGTGTCTCATCTGGAGGGTTAGCAATGAGATATCCATCCTTCTTCTTTACGGCGAGGACTACTGCTCCACCGCACTGGCTTCTTCCTTCTCCCAGCGTAGTTCCTGCCACCGGGGATCCGGGGCCGACCTTTACATCCTCTAGAATCAGGTCGCGGTCACGACTGTGCATGGTTGTGTCAATGAAGTCCACCACCAGAGGGCGCACTGCCAGCATCGCCAAACGCCGTCCGGCGAGAACCAGAGGCAGTATGACCCGATCGGCGCCTGCTCGCCTCAGCTTTGAATCGGCATCTTCAGCACAGGCACGAGCGACCACGAAAAGGCCGGGGTGCAGCCCTTTGGCCGAAAGCGTTATAAAGATATTGTCGGCGTCGTTGCCGACTGCTGCTACTAGCCCCCGCGCTTGCTGGATACGTGCTTCGTTCAGAATATCATCGCTGGTGGCGTTCCCGAGCACGTGTGGATAGCCATCACTGGCTGCCCTGGCTGTGGCCTCCTGGCTGGCATCGATGATAACGAAAGGAACCCTCTCATTTTGGAGGGAGCGTGCCACCTCGCGTCCCATCTGGCCGTAACCGCACAGGATAATGTGGTCTTTGAGCTTAGCAATCTTGTCTTTCATACGCCGACCCCCCAATAAGTCTCTTATCTCACCTTCGACCAGGTATTGGACCATGGTAGTGAGGGCATATAACATGACTCCCACTCCACTGATGATAAGTGCAATGGTGAAGACTCTACCTGTATTAGATAGGGCGTGAACCTCCTGGTAGCCGACAGTGGTCATGGTAATGATGGTCATGTATAGAGCGTCGAAAAATGACCAGTCTTCGATGGTCATGTAGCCGATGACGCCCATAGCTATGACCAGGAGAAGGGCACTCACCACCCACAGCAATCGCCGTCGTGGGTTCATTTAAATATACCTACCCTCCATAACGACTGAACTATGAGTTCGGAAAATGATCAAGGTACCGGAGTTGAGCGTTCTTGGCTCTATTTGAGACGGCTCTCTACGGCAGCCCAATCGATGTTCTTGAAGAAGGCCTCGATGTAGTCGGCACGTTTCAATCCATAATCGATCATGAAGGCATGCTCGAATACATCCAGCACCAGTATGGGAACAGAACCAGCCAGGTGGCCTGTTTCATGTTCGTTGATCCACTGGTTAATTAACCTTCCTGTGATATTATCCTGATACAGGATAGCCCAGCCAATGCCACGCATTGTTCCGGTGCCTTTGAAATCCTTTTCCCAGTTTTCGTAGCTGCCGAAGTCTTCGGCCATTTTCTTGCCCGGCCTTCCTGACTTGTTTATGGCGCCCTTCCCGCCAAGATTCTCGAAGTAATACTCGTGGAGCCTCATGCCGTTGAATTCAAAACCCAAACGCCTCTTCAACTCGGAGTATTCAGGTATACCCACTTTGCCATCCTTCAGCATCGCGGCCAGCGTGTCCAGCAGCTTGTTGGTATTGGTTATGTAGCCCTGATAGAGGGTGAAATGATTCTTGAGCAATGTCTCGCTGAATCCCTCCATCCCAACCAGCTTTGTGTAGTCCTTTGCAGTATATGCCATTGTTCTTATCTCCTTTCTGCTCTATCTTTAGTTGCTGAGGCTTTGCCTGAGATGTGAGAGATTGGTAAGATGAGATCTCTCCTCTTCGATCACTTTGCCTATTAGCTTGCTGTCTGTCCGTCGAACGAGGTCTCGTATCGCTGAGTAGAAAAGGATCGAGTCCTTTTCGGCTCGGATACCGATTTCAATGGCCTCGGCCTCGTTGGTTACCTGTCTCGCCATTTTGTGGGCAGCCTTATCATTGACGAAAACGGCAGAGTCAACCAATGTACCCAGGTAGTCAGCGTATTCTTCGGTGTAGGATTCCGGTGACGGATAGTCGCTTGCTCCCGCATTCATGTTCTGGAAGATATTGATGTGTTCTCTTTCATTATCAGCCAGATGCTTGTAGGCCTCGCGTGCCTTTTTGTCTCCAGCCGATTTGGCCAGCACATCGTAGAATACTGCCCCGCTTTTCTCAATACCTACGGCGATGTCAATGAGCTCTGTACTCGGAAAAAAGACCGCCATATTCCTAAAATAATCTCCTTTCTAAAGTTCTCTTAATTTCTAGCAGCGTAGATGGCTGCAGTCATTCTTTTGAGGCCACCCGCCGGCAACGATTTATCAGAACATAATCCGCACCAAATTATAGCATGGTTGGTGTTTGGGGCATCTCCATTAACAATCATTTCCCGGAAATCCGGACCTCCTTTGGCATATATTTAGATTATCTTTATCTTATGAATATGAGATAATCATTTGATGCGACTTTTGTCTCATTAGTCGCCAGGTCGCAAAGCTGGCATCTGACCTTGTGGTAATACTGTCCCCAGGTGCTCCATCATACCCATGTCTGACTTGACCGGGTATGTGAGATCACAGCTCTCTGGGGCTGCCGTTCACCCTTTCGCCCGATGCGCCTTTAGAGTGATTCTCAGGCTTTCTACCCTGTCTACCCCCTTCAGTGAAGAGATAAACCCGGTTACCGTGTTGGCAATAATATCGTTGGGAAATGGTGTGAGGGGGAGTTCTTTTTTGTTGACCGTTATTTTTACATCCCCGTGATCCACGTGAAGCTCGGCGGTCTGTATGGTTTCAGCCCCTTTCAATGAGCTGATTGCACCGGCTACAGTGCCGGCTAAGATCTGCTCCACGAAAGGATTGAGCTCCATCGATGCATTGTTGACCCAGAGCTTTGCTGCGAAGTTGTCCTGCATGATATGCCTCCCTTGTAGCGGATTTAATGCGGACCAGTTTGTGAGACGAGGGGCTGGATATCCACCAGTATCTTGCCACCTTCACGCTTCACGGGATAGGTAGTTAGCGGCCGGGGGCGCTTAATTACTTTCCCGATCGCTGAGAATACGGATGGCATCTTGCTGGCCCATCCAATGATGCGGCCATCCCTGAGGTCAAATTGGGAGCCATGCCTGGGACAGATGACCACAAATCCCTCCAATTTCCCCTCGGAAAGCTTTGCCCCCATATGTGGGCAGCGGTTCGAAGTTGCATAATAGCTGCCTCCTGCCTTGGCCAGAAGTATTTCATGCCCCTCTGCCACAACTTCTTTCATGGTAGATTCCGTGATATCACTTTCCTTGGCTACTTCTATGAACTTACCCATTGCCCCTCCTTATCTGGTGCTGCCTTACGCGGCAGATACCTCCTTATTTTGATGTTATTGAATCCCGAGACCCTCACTGATAGCCCGGCTCTGCATACGATAACGGTTCATAAGCAGGGAGTTGGTGACTACAGACACCGAACTGAAGCCCATGGCAGCCGCAGCTATGATGGGATTCAACTGTAGTTCGAACGGGGGATAGAGGACTCCTGCTGCGATTGGTATGCCGATGCAGTTATAGAAGAAGGCCCAGAACAGATTCTGCTTCACCTTCCGGATGGTGTACCGGCTCAGCTTTATCGCCTCCACTACGTCCCTGAGATCATCCCTCACCAAGACGATGTCACCGCTTTCCATAGCCACATCAGTGCCGCTACCCAGTGCTATGCCTATATCGGCCTGGGCCAGTGCTGGAGCATCATTGATTCCATCACCGACCATAGCCACAGTGCTGCCGGCTTCCTGTAACTGGCGGATTTCCCTGGCCTTGTCCTCGGGCAGAACCTCGGCCATGACTTTCCTGATTCCGACCCGGCGGGCGATGGCTTCTGCCGTTCGTCTGTTGTCACCGGTGATCATAACAGTTTCTATGCCCATTTGATGAAGCTGGTTGATGGCTTCAGTGGCATTCTCTCTCGGGGTGTCAGAGACGGCTATGAGGCCTGCCAGTTTCCTGTTGACTGACATGAACATGACCGTCTTGCCTTCGTTCTCCAATTCGCGTGTCTTCTCTTCGAGAGAGCCATTCTCCACGCCGTTTTCACTCATCAGGGTGCGGTTTCCCAGGAGCACTTCGGTGCCGCTTACCCTGGCCAGAATGCCGCGACCGCCAAAAGCCTCGAAGGACTCCGGGTCGGCGAGTTCTAGATTATCCTTCCTGGCGGTATCTACTATAGCCTCACCCACAGGATGCTCTGATCCTTTCTCGGCCAGAGCAGCTAGCCGCAGTACCTCATTCTGGCTGAAACTATTGACAGCTATAATATCAGTCACCGCCGGCTTGCCCTTGGTCACGGTGCCGGTTTTGTCAAAGACAACGGTCTTGACACGGTAAGCCCTCTCGAGGGACTCGGCGCTCTTGATGAGTATGCCATTTTGGGCGCCTTTCCCGGTCCCCACCATTATGGCTGTTGGGGTTGCCAGCCCCAGAGCGCAGGGACAGGCGATAACGAGCACCGAGATAAATGCGGTGAGAGCGAATACGAAGGATTTGTCGCCGATGAAATACCAGGCGAGGAAAGCCAGCACCGCGATGCTGATAACCACAGGCACAAAGACTGCGGCCACGGAATCGGCCAGGCGTTGTATAGGTGCTTTTGACCCCTGAGCCTGCTCCACAAGCTTGACTATTTGAGCCAGAACCGTGTCCTTGCCTACTTTAGTGGCTCGAAACTTCAGGAAACCGTTCTTGTTGATGGTTGCTCCGGTTACCTGGTCTCCTTCCTTCTTATCCACTGGCATGGATTCACCGGTCAGCATTGACTCATCGACGGCGGAGGCACCCTCAATCACTATGCCATCAACAGGGATTTTCTCTCCTGGCCTGACGGCCAGGATGTGGTCTACCTCTACTTCTTCGACGGGTGTCTCAACTTCCTTACCATCCAGAATGATGTGGGCTGTTTTGGGGCGCAGGCCCATAAGCCGTTTTATGGCCTCTGACGTCTTCCCCTTGGCCCGGGATTCGAAGTAGCGTCCCAGCAGGATGATAGAGATGATGAGAGCTGCTGTATCGAAGTACGTATCACTGCCGAACACACCAGGGAAGACGGTCGCCAGCAGACTGTAGATATATGCGGAGCTGGTACCGAGGGCAATAAGGGTATCCATATTGGCCCGGCGGTTGAGCAGGGCCTTATAAGCGCCGACGTAGAATTGCCACCCGACAATGAATTGGACGGGGGTGGCCAGCGCCAGAAGGATCCAGTTGTTGGTGCTGGCTGCAAAAGGCATGGCAAGAGACAGGATGAAAGTGGGGATGGCCAGAAGAAAGCTGAATATGAGCAAAAGTCTGAGCCGGCGGGATTGACGTTCCCTGGCTTCACCTTCGTGGTCATTGGTTGACTCATCTGCAATCACTGCCTGGTAGCCGGAATTGCTGATGGCCTTCTTCACCCCGGCAACGGTGATTACCTCGGGGTTATAGCGGACTATGGCTTTCTCGCTGGCGAAGTTCACGGTCGCCGAAATCACACCATCGAGCTTGTTAAGTGCTTCCTCTATGGTATGAGAGCAAGTGACACAGGTCATTCCCGTGATTTCGAAGATGACTTCGCTGGTTACCACTCCATATCCGGCGTCTTCAACTGCGAGTATGAGATCATTTTCTGTGATAACAGAAGGGTCATACTCTACCGTGGCCTTCTCCGCAGCAAAATTCACGACTGCTCGGGATACCCCGGGTCTTTTGGAGAGGGCCTCCTCGACAGTGCCTGCGCAGGTGGTGCAGGTCATTCCCTTTATCTGCAGACTGGTTTGTTTCATCAGCTTCGCTACCAATTGACACTAAGGATGTGATATCAAGAAAGATGCATATGTGACTATTGTCTCATACCCCAAATCGGGGCTGCAACCTCTGTTCTGAATTTCAGGATTGTTCTCCCATGGAACCAGCCAGATAATCGTACCTCATCATCAGCATATCGAAATGGCCTATTTCCTCCATGGCGAGGAATTCATACGCGGCTTTAGCTCGAACATCAGTTGCTTTCGAAAACGTTCGGCTGTACAGATCATAGCTCTTGGTCTCGATATCTAGACTGGAGAGCAGGGTATTTACAGTGCCGGGATCGACGGTGACAGACTTACTCGAAGCCTTCTTGCCTTTGGAAGGGAGGGCTTTATCTGATTTCGCCTGTTTCCTCTTGACTTTAGGGACCTCGATCCAGATACCGTTCTCTTTCAGGGATGTATATTGCTTGCGCAGCAGGTTCAGATGGTTCTTTTCATCTTTGGCCAGTGTGCGGAAAATCTCTTTGCCCTCTTCATCCTGCGTGGTTTGGACAGCCTTGAGATAAAACTTATGGCCTTCCTCTTCAATTAGCATGGCCTGTTTCAGGGTTTCCAGGGCGTCAATCGAATCTTCGTTCACCGAATTTCACCTCCATCCCCAGTGTACATTTTGTCATTTGAAATATCTATGGGGCGCAGGCGGCTGGTTTGATAGTCGAGCAACAACAGTCTGGCTCTTGACGAATGGGACAGGACAGGATATAAGCAGAGAGGAAGGAGGAAACAACACCATATGCTTCGGATGTACGTTGCTTTTCGCCTCAGAAAGAGTAACTCATGTCACGTCTCTTTGAGAAGATTATTTCAAAGGGGTGAAGTATTTAGAGGTTCCTTAGCCTTAAGGGAAGGAGGGCAATATGATTGGGAGTATGAAGACGGAGCGGACCTGGGTTTACGAGCACAAGGTGGACTATGTTCGACGTCTTTGGGAAGCATCTCAAAATAGTGCCAGAGATCGTGCCAGGGAGTCTGGTGAGGAGGAGAAGCAGTTGCTGGTGCTGGGGCTGAAGGCTTTGTGGAGGATTAGCCAGACGAAGGGCCATGATGAATATGTGGCATGGGGTGAGATCGTGAGGGAGGAGCCCTCTGTTCGCACCAGTCCCACTGGGGGACTCTGGGCGTGGTTGGACGATCATGGCGGGAAGCTGGGGGCCGGAATTGTGGAGAGAAAGCCGCTTAGCGTGACTCGTCAATACAAGATTAGGAAAGAGTTTCGGAAGGCAGTGGATGAGGTGGTGGGCGGGGCAGCTTGACCATTTGCTGAAGTAGAGCTAGGATGTGGGCGTTAAAGACGCGGTCAAAGGGGCCAGCCACTGGTCCCTTCCATGATCCGTGAAAATACATCAGGTAACAGAAGCCAGTATTGGCAAAAAGGGGGGGTATCATGAAAGCGCTGGTCACTGGAAGCACTGGATTAGTTGGAAGTACTCTCGTTGAACGTCTCATAGCCCGGGGCTATGAGGTCCGTGCCCTGGCCCGCAAGACCTCTGATCTCAGTCATCTCAAGACCACCCGGGCCGAGATTGTCTTTGGGGACATCACAGACTACAACACCCTGCCACCGGCCGTGCAAGGCATTGAAATAGTCTTCCACGCAGCGGCCAAGGTCACACCGGGTTGGGGGGCCTGGCCGGAGTATGAGAAGATCACCGTCGAGGGCACCAGGAACATGTTGAGGGCCAGTGCTGAGGCAGGAGTGAAACGTTTTCTGCAAGTCAGTTCCCACATGGTCTATGGTGACGCCTGTCAGAAGGGCGATACCCCCGCTGACGAATCCACGCCGTGTGAAGCACGCAAGACTCCTCCGACCTACTATGACTACGCCAAGATGCTGGCTGAACAGGCCTGTTGGGAATACCATAGGCAAGGCAAGATCCAAGTCTCCATGATAAGAATAGTCTCTGCGTATGGTCCCAGGGACAGGCTCCTCGCTGATCGAATGTACAAGCAGACCTCCTTTCCCATTCTGTTCTGGCCGGGTAGTGCCAACCCCCGATATGCCATTACCTATGTCAGCGATATAGCTGAACTGGCCATCCTGGCTGCCACCAGTGACAAAGCCATAGGCCAGGTGTACAACGTAGCTGGACCTGAGATGGTAAGGCTTAAGGATTTTGCCGAGGCCCTGATCCGCGCCCGGGGAGCGAAGAGGCTCCACGCCACTATGCCATACCCTGTAGCCTGGTTATGGTGCTATTTGATGGAAACATTTGCCAGGTTGTTGCGCTCCAAAGAGATGCCGTACCTGACGCTGGCAAGCCTCCGCAGCATCAACAGAGAGGGCTATCTCGATGGCTCCAAAGCCAAAAACGAGCTGGGATGGGAGCCGAAGGTTTCAGTAGATGAGGGCACAAGGTTATACGTGCAGTGGCTGATATCTCAGAAGAAGAAGTAGTAGTAGTCTGCTCGGGACCTTCGAATTTGAAACCCATGGTTTGATATGCTCCGACAGCATTAAAGGCTTCATTCTCTTCTCCTGGCTGTAAGAGCAGCGGTCAGAACCACCAGGCTGTGTCATTCCGAGTCATTCCGACAGGCTCTTAGGTGTCATTCTGAAAAGACCACTGTGTCATTCTGAGCGCAGCGAAGAATCTCGATTGTTACGCTGATTTGCGCCAGCATCATGTAGGGACAGACCTTCAGGTCTGTCCGCTAATCTCCGGTTATGGTGCCTGTCATCCTTCTGCGGAAGGACGACCCGACGCTTGATATTACTCGCAATCCGAAGGTCTGGTCGATAGAGGGTGTCTCAAGACTCGCTTTTCTGGAGTGACAATGCAGGCCGCATCATGTCATTCCGAAAAAGCCCACCATGTCATTCTGAGCGCAGCGAAGAATCTCGATTGTTACGCTGACTTGTGCCGGCAGCCTGTAGGGACTCTGTCCGAAGTCTGAAACTGGTGCCTTCGGTCCTGGCAGTCCGGTAAATACTAAGTCAGGCTGCCCGACAACGACAAAGCGGTGTGAGACGATTCTCAGAGCCAGCGCCTGAGCCGAAAGAAGGCCAGCATGGAGATGATAATGACGACCATGAGGAGCATTACGATGAGGAAGGCAGCAGGGCTCTGGCCCAGAGGAAGGTGTTCCAGGTGCATGCCAAAGATGCTGGCGATCAGGGTCAAGGGCAACATTATGGTGGAGATAATGGTCAGCGCCCTGACCACCGCATTGGTCTGAAATGAGGTGAGGGTATTATGGGTATCGCTGAGCCCCTCAATCACCTCTTTATAGTCATCGAGTTCGTCACGGATCTTCTGGCAGTGGCCCGCCAGGTCACCAAAGTGAACCTCAGGCTCCCCTTTCAGGATCGGCCAATCCCTTTCCTCCAAAAGCTCGAAAACCTCTGTTTGAGACTTCATGATGCGGCGAAAGGAGATGATGTCCCGGCGCAGCACCGATAGATCCCGCACCGTCTCCCGGCCGGCATGGCCGAAAACCCTCTCTTCCACCGCCTCGATGTTATCCCCGATCTTATTCAGGATGGGGAAGCAGTAACTGACCAGACGGTCGAGGATGTGGTAGAGGAGATGAGCCGAGCCGCGGCCCATGTACTCCACCCGGGTGTCCTGGTCTCGCTGGCAATCCTTGAACAGCTTGATCAAGGGTTCAAGGTTGCCTTCGTGCAAGGTGATGAGATAATCCTCGCCGAGGAAGAATGACACCTGGCTGGGAAGGGTCACTCGGGCCTGTTTATGAAACACTGGAAAATGGGACATCATAAAAAGGTATTTCTCATGTTCATCGATCTTGGGCCGATGCACCCGCCTCAGACAGTCGTCCAGTTCTAGATCATGAAAGTGATAGTTTTGCTTCAGATACTCAATCTCGGCCTGGGTAGGCTGTTCAATATCGAGCCAGGTCAGCTTTTGCCAGGTGACCGAGTTGATATGCAGCCCCTCTTGAGGCAGATGTGAGTCAGCCATAGAACCACTCCTTCTGTTCCAGCAATCTGTCCACAGAGAGGACAGCAAGAGCGCCATCTCTGGCAGCAGTTGTCATTTTTCTCCCTAAGCCGACCCGGATATCAGGGCAGACTGGCTGCACAATTGGCTAAGTTACTGGCGAGATTATACCACTCATCCTCATCCTGGGATACAAGGGGGCTGGTTGATAAACGCGAGAGCACGAGGCAACGCTGACAGATACCCAGGGACGCCCGAAAACAGAAACCCTTCCGCAGAATGGCTGGTAACAGGCCGCAGACGATTGCGGGATACACAAAGGGTGGACATCGCTGCCCACCCTTTGAGAGGCTTCGTCTTTATTGCTGTGTTAGGCCTTTTGTGTGAGCCTCCTGCGAAGGAAGTAGGCCAGAATACCTGCTACTGCGGCTCCAGCGATGCCGATGACAATCCAAATCCACCCCGCAAGGCCTTCGCTGGGGCTCTTTGCCAGCACTGCCCATGTGCTGAAGTGGTTGGTGGTGACACTTAGGGTTTTGTCAGTGGTATTGACCGTGGTATCAAGCGGCTTCCATTCTGCAGCAGCTTCGTCGTAGTAGGCGAGCACCAGGTTATTGGGGTCTCCTTTCACAGCAGTAAGGTCCTCGTCGGAGTACCAGACGGTGAGTGTGGCTGACTGCAGAAGAGCGGAAACAGGTGTCCCATCGACAGCCACAGCCTCTATTCTGAACAACGTGTTGCCCAACATGAATCCTTTGGGGGTGGCCGAGTCGACATCCGACAGATACTCTGTCAGGATTCTGATCCAGGTCTCACTGCTCAGGCAGTCCGCGGGAAGATCTACGGCAATGCGCCCGTCCGCCGACTTGATGGTCATAGCAGTACCCGGCGTGAACGTCTGACTCCCCAGCGGCTGTCCTACGGCTACCTCTTTCTGCTTTGTCGCGGTATCGGCATCTGCCTCTGTGACCTGAAGAGTAATCGAGTACTTGCCGATGTGTGGATAGGCATGCTTGGGATTCTGTTCCGTGCTGGTGGCGCCATCACCGAAATCCCACAGCCAGGAGACGATGCCATCTTGGGAGGTTGATTGGTCAGTGAAAGTCAC
>JAPLHP010000065.1 GCA_026389585.1 Chloroflexota bacterium
ACAACCACCGCTTCATGGTTCCAGCCAGTCAGCCTGGATCAGCCTATAGGCCAACCCCACCAGGCTTTATCCCCGAAGAGGTCTTCTGCCTCAAGTATCAACGCACCGTCGGCTCGGACAACGTGGCGCGGTTCAAATGCCGTCGCCTGCAAATCCAGCCGGGGATAGACAGAGCCAGCTACGCACGAGCCAGGGTAACGGTGCATGAGAGGTTTGATGGCACCTTAGCCGTGTACTATAAGGGGCAGCTCTTGCCTATTACGGAGGCACCACCCGATAGCGGCCAACTGCGGTCCAACAGGCCAACATCTGACGTCATGGTCAACCGCCCGCTCCGCAGTAATGGACACAAGCCAGGTCCGCATCATCCTTGGCGTAGATCTTACAAAGCCTTTTATGACAAGGGGTGACAAATTCGCTGAACAATTAGGGTGACATTTTCGCTGGACAACAACAATTTCACCTGCACCCTGCGTAACGGATCTCTGATCGAGCGATGTCTCTCTGAGCCTTCCCAACCAGCGGCAATTGCCCTGCCTTATCAACCGCCGTGGATCAAAACAAGGCTGAGATGATATAATCTTGGCACTGTGATCATTGATTTTCATACCCATATTTTCCCACCTGAGGTGAAGGAGAGGCGGCAGGAGTGTGTTGGCCCTGATCCCTGCTTTGCGGAACTCTTTGCCTCTCCCAAAGCCAGGATCGCCACTGCTGAAGAACTGATCGCCAGCATGGATGAAGCTGAGGTGGATGTGTCGGTGGCGCTTAATATGGGGTGGGCGAGCCACGAGAACTGTAAGCGAACCAACGATTATATCCTCGAAGCGGCCTCTCGCTATCCGAAGCGCCTGATACCCTTTTGCGCTATACAGCCGAAGGCCGGCGATGCGGCCATAGCTGAACTGGAGCGCTGTGCCCGGGGTGGAGCGAGGGGCATTGGGGAGATGAGATCGGATACCCAGGGCTTCGACCTGGCGGATAAAGAGGTAATGGGGCCGGTTGTCGAGGTGGCCAGAAAGCATAATCTCATCTTTCTCACCCATGCCTCAGAGCCTGTGGGGCATCAATATCCGGGGAAGGGCGAGATTACGCCAGACTCTTTGTATCGTTTCATCTTGAATTACCCCGAGCTGACGGTGGTCTGCGCCCACTGGGGTGGGGGACTGCCTTTCTATGCCCTGATGCCGGAGGTGGCTTCTGCACTGAAGAACACCTTCTTTGATACTGCCGCTACTCCTTTTCTATACCGCGCTCAAGTCTTTGAGCGTGTTGCAGAGATTGCTGGTGCGGACAAAATTCTCTTTGGCAGTGATAATCCCCTGATTTCTCCCAGAAGGGTCATCGCTCAGATCGAATCGGTGGATTTGCCTCAGGAGGCGAAATCTCTGATCCTGGGGGGTAATGCACAAAGGCTTCTGGGATGGAGCTAGTCCGCAGTTTCATCGCTATTGAACTACCTGCTGAAGTAAGGGCTGAGCTTGCCTCTATTGAGGAGAAGCTGAAGGTGAGGCGGCATTCCTTTGTGAAGTGGGCTGATCCGGAGAGTATCCACCTGACTCTCAAATTCCTGGGCAGTGTGTCCGGGGAGACTATACCGGAGATAGTCGAGGCTATGTCCCTGGTGGCCCAGCCGGTATGTCCTTTCACGCTGCAAATCGGGGGCACGGGTGCCTTCCCCAACTGGCAGCGGCCGCAGATTGTCTGGGTAGGGGTTGGGGGTGAAATGGGCAGGTTGGCTACTCTCCAGAGGGAATTGGAGGCAGCGCTTTCTCCACTGAGTTTCCCTCCTGAATCCCGCCCTTTCAGTCCGCACTTGACTCTGGGGCGGCTCAGGGAAAGAGTGACGCCCGAGGATAGACGACGGTTTGGCCTATGGGCTCAGTCGGTGAAGTTCGAAGCCAGCCTTTCTTTTGAGGTCAATGCCGTCAGATTGATGAAGAGCCAGTTGACCTCCAGTGGGCCCATCTACAGCGAGTTGGCCTTAGTGAAACTGAAGGCCCGGGATTAGAAGGCCGCCTGGGTCAGGTCGGGGACCTGACACCCACTTTGTGCCGGGAGCTTGCTTCTGTAGAGCTGAAGGCTCGGGATTGAAATGACCCCGGGTCAGGCATCCTTCCGAGGAAGGATGCCCCCCACTTTCCCTGTGAAAGCACAGAAGGACAGGTCTTAAGACCTGTCCCTACAGACTTGTTGCTGATTTGTTACAGGGTGGCAGATATATCTTAAGCGAGGCGTGCCCTGATTCTCCTGAGGATGTCAACCAGAAGGTATATTGCTCTGCCCACAGCCGGCCGCCTGGGTGTGATGGCATGAAAGCGGCATACTTCATGGCAGCACATGCATGCTATACAAATACTGTGGTCGATCCTGGCCGTGGTATCATCCACCGTGACTGCAGACACAGGGCATATTTTCTCACAGGCAAGGCATAGAGTGCAGGATGATTCGTTTACCCACGGTTGAACGGCAAGCTTATCTTGCAGGAATCTGAGCAGGAATCCGGGGGCTCTTCCTCTCAGCGTGGCGAAGGCGCTGCCTGGAAGTTTGAAATCATGAACCATGACATTCTCGATGGTTTCACCAACCACGTCGATATCATCAAGGTTACCGATGCCTAGTCCCCGCTCCTGGGAGTAAAGGGTGGTGTAGATATCGAGGGGATTCCCGCCAATTATTCTTGTAGCTACGGCATCCAGAGCCACTGCGTCTTTGCTGGCCAGGATCACCCCCGCCTTCCTCAATTTCCCATCCGCCGGGCCCTCACCCTCCATGGCAATGATTCCATCCATTATGGTCAGGTGCGGCCTGGCAACGGAAAAGATGTCCGTCAGCATCTGACTGAAGTCTTCGTTCCCTATGTACTGGGCGTGAAATCTGGTACGGAAACCCTGGGGGATAATACCGTACATATTCTTTACCCCGCCAGTGAGAGTGGTGAGAGAATGCGTCTTCAATTTAGGAAGATTGATTATTACGTCTGCATTCAGCACGGCTGAAGATACATACACCTTCTCTAGAAGACGGCCTCTGCAATTCGTTTCCACAAAGCCAGTCTCTTTAAGGTTGATTAACTTGACCCCAGCCCTCTCGCACATCTGACGGACACCCGAGATCCGAAATCCGTCTCCGGCATCAGAGCTGATATCATCACCTACAGTGATTTCTGCACCGGCCTTTTTCAGTAATTCCAGAACGGCTTCGACAAAGACGGGGTGGGTGACTATGCCTTTATCTGCTTCAGAGGGTGGTGAGAGGTGATTTATTTTGACAAAGACTTTGCTGCCGGGCTTGACTAGGGCATCTAACCCACCAATCAGGGTAAGGCCACTCTCTATGGCTGGAATAAGCCCAGTTCTTTCGTAGTCATGGGCTCTTACGATCGACACTTTCACCTTATCCATTTTGGCTGCTCGTTATGCGGTGAGGAGGGGTATCTTAGCTCCTGTGGACATTTTGTTCATCCAGATGGCGAGTAGAGACACTTTCAGGGATGACCAGAAGTTGTTGAGTGTGGCGGCATTTTACCTCAGCACACGCTCGTCGCCAACCCGGCGGGTGATCTTCTGGTCGTCGAGGAATTCCATCATAGCCATGGCGTATTTGCGGCTGGTCTGGAAAATGTCGCGCACTTCTGCCACGGTTATCTTGCCCTGCGATTTGATGTGAGTAGTAATACGCTCCATCATTTCATCGTAGGCTGAAGCAGCGAAGATAACGTTCCCGGATACCTTCACCACCTTCCGCTGCTCGACGAGGAGATCAAGCAGTTCCGGATCGATCTTTAGTTCGCCCGGTGGGGAATAGGGGTTTTGAGTCAAGGACTTGAGGAAAGTATCCACAGCTGCCTTCTGCTCTTTGCTCAGTTCTATATGATATGAGGGCAGGCGTACCAGTTTACCGTCCTCTGCCAGCGTGCCATCTTGCACAAACTGCTCCAGAGCAGCAGGGAACGATCCGGCGGGGATCTTTAATTTGCTTCGTAATTCCTCCTTGGACATGCCATAGCGCAGGGGAAATTGCTGGTGGTAAGCCCCCACTATCTGAGTTACTCTCTCTCTCAGACGCTGCCAACCTGTACCTGAAAAGAGGAGTGTATGAGACCCCTTGTCGCCCAGCATTACCAATCTGTGCTCAGAAACGAGGGATTTTATGACTTCCTGTGCTTGTGATGTCGAGAGGCTGGAACGGTTGAGAAGCTCTGCTGTTTCGAGTGGCTCTTTAGCCTCCAGAATGGCCAGCAGGATATCCTGGGGACCGCCCTTCTCCCTGGCAGCCAGGCCCTGAATGGTACTGGTATGGAAGCGGCGGTGGCGTTTTGGATAGGCATCGACAATCTCACCTCCGCCCAGGGTTTCTGTTGGGGAACGGATGATGAAGAGGTCGCCCTTAACCACAGCCACCGGCCGGGTGAAAGCCAGTTGTGCCCAGCTTGTCTCACCGTGATCCAACTTGTCTTTTTCCAGCAGCCTGGCCCTTCCAATCACTTCGAGGGCGTTGCTATGGAAGGTGATCTCGGCATTGTGTCTCAGTGGATGAGGTAACCCGGGTAGCAGTTGAATCTTCACATCCACTGCTGTGGTGGGCCGCAGCCAGTCAGGGCTGGTCAATACATCGCCACGCTCCAGTTGGGTGGTAGCCAGACCGGAGAGATTGGCTGCTACTCTGGTGCCCGGCGATGCCGTTTCCAGTTTCCTCTTGTGTGTTTGCAGCCCCCGCAGGCGGGCCTTGAGGCGTGCCGGGACTATCTCCACCTCCTGTCCCACCGTGAGGTGCCCATCAATCAGCGTTCCCGTGACGACGGTGCCAAAGCCGGCAATGGTGAATACCCGGTCTATAGGGAGTCTTGGCCTGCCGATATCCCTCTTGGGTGGGGTAGCGTCCAGGAGACGGTCGATGGCGGCAATAAGTTCGGGCAGACCTTCGCCTGTTACCGCCGATACAGTCATGATGGGGGCCTGAGACAGGGTGGTTCCTGATAATGTCTCCTTAACCTCCATGGTAACCAACTCCAGCAGTTCCTGATCTACCAGGTCTTTCTTGGTGATAACGACGATCCCCCTTTCCAGTCGAAGGAGGTCGAGGATGGCCAGGTGTTCCCTGGTTTGGGGCATCACCCCTTCGTCGGCGGCAATCACCAGCAGAGCCAGGTCGATGCCCCCTACCCCGGCCAGCATGTTCTTGATAAACCTCTCATGCCCGGGGACGTCAACGATGCTGACCTCTCGACCGCTGGGCAGTTTGAGCCAGGCGAAGCCGAGGTCGATGGTCATACCCCTCTCCTTCTCCTCGACCAGGCGATCGGGGTTGATGCCGGTCAGCGCCTGAACCAGGCGGGATTTGCCGTGATCTACATGACCTGCGGTGCCAAGCACAAACATGGTTTACTCCAAAATAATCGTTTCTCTGGGTTGCGCTACTACCTCTCCGACAATAGCAGCTTCTAACACGCCGGCTTTATGTAATCCTGACAGCAATATATCTGCCTTGGGGGTGCTGACTGAGATGAACAGACCACCGGAGGTCTGCGGATCAAAGAGGATGTCGAGCATGTAGTCAGGGAGCCCGGCAGCCACCCTCACCATCCTGGAACGGAATTCCTTGTTGCGGTAGGTGCCGCCGGGGATCATGCCCATCCGGGCGAACTCCACAGCTTCGGCAAAGATGGGAACGGAGGAGGTGCGGATCTTCAGGCCGACCTCACTGCCCTGAATCATTTCGCAGGCATGCCCCAGGAGGCCGAAACCGGTGATATCGGTACAGGCATTGCACCCAATTCCCTGCATTACTTCGGAGGCGGGCCTATTGAGGGCAGACATGGACCTGGTCACGTTGGCGATGGTTTCTTCACTGGCCACCCCGCCCTTGGCGGCGGTGTTGATGATGCCTGTGCCCAGGGGCTTGGTGAGTATCAACTGATCACCTGCTTTTGCACCTGACTTTGTCATCACTTTCCCGGGATGGATGGTGCCGGTCACCGAAAGCCCGTATTTCAATTCCTCATCATCAACACTGTGCCCGCCGATGAGGACGACGCCGGCCTCCCGCAGTTTTTCCAGGCCGCCCCTCAGGATGTCCCTCAGTATGGATATATCCAAGGTCTTACTGGGGAAGCAGACGATATTCATGGCTGTGATGGGTTTGCCTCCCATGGCATAGACATCACTGAGAGCGTTGGCCGCGGCAATCTGCCCGAAGGTATAGGGGTCATCGACAATGGGCGTGAAGAAATCAACGGTCTGTACTATAGCCAAATCTTCACTTAGCTTGTACACACCGGCATCATCAGCCTTCTCTAAACCCACGATCAGATTAGGGTCGTGGATGAGAGGCAGACCGCACAGTGCCCTGTCCAGGTCCCCTGGACCCAGCTTGGAAGCTCAACCCGCGCCGCGGACTGTTTTTGTGAGTCGGGGGTTCTGCTTCTTAGCCATTTTGTTTCCTCCTCTAGCGGGCCCTCCCGCAGGCAGTATCAAACCGGATAGATCCCCTGGATGTCTATCCGCTCCTTCTTCAGGGTTGCCTTGATCTGTGTCTCGTCTGCCCTTCCAAACCGAAGGCAGACCCCGCAATCTGAACTGAGTTGCCGGGGCACAGGGATCAGTTTGATGGCGATACCGCTCTTCTTGAACAACTTCTCGGCCTGCAGAGCGCCGCTCATAGAGTAGAACAGGACTATGCTGTGCTGTGCGGTCTCCATCGGCCGAGCCGGTCCTCCTCAAAGAGAAATAACCTTACCCGCTTCCAACAAGGCTGAGGTGATATCATACATGTTGGAGATGTGTCCTACCTCCACTACTTCCTTCAGCTTGTAATATCCCAGGCAGGTGCCGCAGGCCAATATCTCGCCCCCTGCTTTTTCCAGCGTGCGCAGGTCGTCGAGTACCTCGGAACCCCTGGCCACCAGTTTCACTCCGCTATTGATGAAGATGATCCGGGACGGTCCGGATGATGCCTCGCCCAGGGTGTGCATAAAGCTGCGCATGAGGATAGTACCCAGTTCGTCATCTCCCCGCCCCAGAGTGTTGGAGGTAATGAGAAACACTGTGGGCCCGGAAAGCGCTGACGTCTCGGAGCTTTGTGGTTTAGCTGATGTTCTGGTCAGGTGCAGATAGACCCCCTCCTCCTTCTCCTCAACAGACACAATGCATCCCTGGCTCGCTGCCAGTCGGGAGACGTTCTCTCTGGCTGTCTCGTTGTCAACGATAACAGTAACCTTGACAGCCTTTCCCAGTGCCTTCTTGGCCAGGACTACGGGCTGAGGGCAGGCCAACCCGCGGGCATCTACAGTTTCAGGCATGCTAGCACCTCGCTTTCGCAGCAGCAATCCTGCTCACTGCCTCCAGGGCTTTCTCAATATCCTCGTTTGAATTGAAGTGGCCGGGACTCAATCTGACGGTGCCCTGGGGGAAGGTTTCCAGGGTCTTGTGGGCTATGGGGGCGCAGTGTAACCCCGGGCGGCACATGATTTCATACTCCTCTTCTAACTGCATGGCCACTTCTGAAGATGTGAGTCCGGCAATATTGAAGGAAACGACTGCCACCTGCTTACCGGCATTACCGCTTCCATAGACAGTGATACCAGGGATGGCCTTTAGTCCTTCCAGTAGGAACATTGTCAGTGTTTCTTCCCTTTTTCGCATGTTCTTTATGCCCTGCGCCAGGACGAAGCGCACCCCGGCGCCCAGGCCGGCCAGCCCCACGGTATTGTGCGTTCCGCTCTCATATTTGTCGGGCAGGAAGTCCGGCTGGTATTCATGTTCGGAATGGCTGCCCGTGCCGCCGTATTTGAGGGGCTCAATGCTGGATTCGATGCCTTTGCGAATGTAGAGCCCCCCTGTCCCCTGCGGTCCATAGAACCCCTTGTGTCCCGAAAAAGCCAGCAGGTCGATGTTCATGGCGTCTATATTGATGGGACAGCACCCTGCGGTCTGAGCCGCATCAATCATGAAGGGCACACCGTGGTGCCGGGCAATCTGCCCCACTTCGGCTACAGGTAGAAGCGTACCCGCTACGTTGGAGGCGTGGTTCAGGATGATGAGCCTGGTATTTGGCTGGATAGCCTGCTCTATGTCTGGGGGGTTGAGGGAACCTTCACGGGAGCAGTTCACCACGGTTACCTCAAGCCCCTTTCTCTCCATGGCGCGCAGTGGGCGCATGACTGAATTGTGCTCCATACTGCTGGTGATCACATGGTCTCCAGGGTGCAGGAGACCCCGTATCGCCAGGTTCAAGGCCTCAGTAGCGTTACAGGTGAAGACGATGCGTGTCGGGTCACTTATGCCGAAGAGGTGGGCTAGGGCCTCTCTGGTCTCATAGACAATGCGGCCTGCTTCAATGGAGAGGCGGTGTCCGGAGCGTCCGGGACTGGCCCCTGTGTGGCGCATGAAACTGTCCATGGCCTGGTAGACCGCTTCCGGTTTGGGCCAGGAGGTGGCCGCATTGTCCAGATAGATCATTTCATGCTTTACCTCACGTTCTTCGGTATGATTATAGCCTACTTTTCCGATAGACTCAGCAAAAAGCAAACTAGAGGTGCAGAGCCACCTCTAGTTTGAAATTCCTTGAAACCGCTTGCAGTAGCAGATAGGTAGGTCATGGCCTCAATGCACTCTCTAACTCTTCGATGAAGGAGTGTGTATCTGCGAAGTAGTTTGGATATGCGCGTCGAAGGTTGCTAATAGAGTCAACAGATACAAGCACTGCATCCATTCCTATCTTCTCGCGTATTTCTTTCTCTCTTAGTTCGAGGTCATTCGATGCTAACTGGAACTCATTTTTGGCGTAACTGTCTATGGTTAGCGTATCTGTTGTGACATCTAGCGATAGCAGGATATAGCCAGTCTTGCTTGGCAGAACATCTCCTGTGAACTTGAGCGCGTCAGCAAACCCCTCAAGGCGTGCCTTTACCTGTAACCTGTTGGCATATCCAGTTAATTCCCTGAGCAACTCTTGCCTATCTGCGGGAGTCCCTGGTACTAGCGGGGTATTCTCATGGAATGCCATTTCATCCCCCATCAATTGAAAAAAGCGTTTCCAATCCGCATATCCCTTACCTGACTTCAAACCTTGTTGGGTGAAGGTATCAACGGTTTCTACGGCAGTAGCCCACGCGTGCTGTAAAGAGGTGCGAATCTGGACTTCGATTTTCATGTGATTGAATATCTGATTTCTATCACTGAAATAGCGATAGACCAGATGCCTACTCCTATATCCATCATCTTTGGGGTGTTGGATATAGTCATCCTCGTGCGTTAGCTTGTGGCGGATTCGGCTTGTCTTGAGCATGTCCACCAATTGGTTTGCATCGTTGACTGTGTGTACGATAGCACGACAACCCCCAATATCTTGTATATCCCACAACTTCATATGCTCAAAACGCTCTAGTTTGGCGTAGATGGAAGATAACCTTTTGAGGCGTTGCGCTACGATGCTTTGCCTATCTACAGCTTGTGCTTTGTTGTGTAGAGTGTTCCTGATTATGGTTAGGGGGAAAAAGTGGGCGACACGAAAGTTGTTTATGATATCTATGGCATTATCTATCTCATCTGAATAGCCCTCAAGTATATGTTTATCATCCTTCATGAAGAGTGGCCCACGTAGGAGAATATCCCCAGCGTTATCAACTTCTTTATGTGAGTATTTTGGGTGAGTCCAAGCCATGTTGATCTCAGACAATAACTCTTCATTGTCTTGCAAGTCAACTGGAGATATGTCAACCTGCATCATCTAGGAGGGTGGGTCACCACTCGGACAACGCGGATAAGTTAGGCACAAAACAACCGTTCGCTTGCGCCCAGCCTAGCTTTGGGCAAATAGTCGTGACCCAGGCTCCTAGAGCCTCCTCTCTGGCAATCGCAACATTGAGCGTGAGGGACGAAATATGAATAACGCTCGATTTGCTGCCGAATAAAGCGTATGCTACATTTTTAGGACCGAGGCGAGAAGATGCAGAGTGATTTCCGCAGCCTCCCCAGCGTGGACCGGCTGATGATGGATAAACGCCTTCAGTCACTGGAGGCAGTTTACTCCCGCTCATTTGCCCTTGAAGTGGTGCGTCAGGTGCTTGAGGAGGGCCGCTTATCTATTGCCGGAGGCCAGCCAGTCCCCTCTTTTGATGGATTGGTGGAATCCATATCCGCTCGTATCGAGTCGCTGGGGCGGCCCACCCTTCAGCGGGTGATTAATGCTACCGGCGTGGTACTGCACACGAACCTGGGTCGGGCACCCCTCAGTGAGGAGAGTATAGCTGCTATGGAGTCGGCTTCCAGGGGCTATGTGAACCTGGAATTCGATCTTGAAAGCGGTGGGCGGGGTTCTCGGGAGGTTCACTTATCTTCCCTGCTGTGTCGATTGACTGGAGCTGAGGCTGCTCTGGTAGTAAACAACAATGCCTCGGCAGTTCTCTTGGCATTAACTGCCCTGGCCAAGAGGAAAGAGGTTATTGTCTCTCGAGGGCAGGCGGTGGAGATCGGTGGCGGCTTCCGTATACCCGATGTGATGCGACAGAGTGGAGCGAAGCTGGTGGAGGTAGGCACCACCAACTGCACCTACCTCTCGGATTATGAGAAGGCGATTTCATCCAGGGCAGCAGCACTGCTTCGGGTTCATTCGAGCAATTTCAAGGTAGTAGGCTTTACTCAGGAGGTGTCTGTAAGTGAACTGGTCCAACTGGGGGAGCAGCATGGCCTGCCGGTGCTGGATGATCTGGGGAGCGGCTGCTTGCTGGACACCTCCAGTTTCGGACTGGGTCCCGAGCCTAAGGTTCAGGATAGCGTTGCTGCCGGCGTCGGGTTGGCGTTATTCTCCGGGGATAAGCTTCTAGGTGGCCCGCAGGCTGGTATTATTGTGGGGAAGAAGCACCTTGTTGATAAACTAGGGAAGCATCCCCTGGCCCGGGCGGTGCGCATTGACAAAACAAGGTTGGCAGGGCTGGCTGTCACCCTGCTTCATTATGTCAAGGGGGAGGCGGAGCAGAAGATACCAGTATGGCAGATGATATCTATGCCACTTGCTGAAATAGAGAAGCGGGCACGCCGATGGTCTGAGCAGCTTGGAGGCCTGGCTGTTGTGACAGATGGTGAATCTGTGGTGGGGGGAGGGAGCTTGCCAGGGAGTACCTTGACTACCAGGCTGGTGATGATCAGGGGATTAACGAAGGGAAGAGAACGAAGTCTGGTGCAAGGGCTGGCTGTAGGGCTGCGGTGTCACCGGCCGCCCGTGATATGCCGGCTTGAAGGCAATGCGCTGCTCCTCGATCCGCGTACTGTCCTTCCTGAAGAGGATCAGGCTGTTCTCCAGGCGCTTCAATATGCCCTCAAGTCTGCTGCTGCTTGAGTATATCTGGCACTGCCAGCCTGACAACTGATAAGGGCTACTATCCACCCCATGAAAGTCCAGCCCGGGAAGATGTTCACCAGGACGATGCCTAAGATGTCCTGGGGTAAGGGGTTAGTATTGACAAGGTTATACTGGTTCTAATAGTCTATTGCCAGAGAGGAGGAGGACTATGCCGATAAACAAGATTGTCTCAAGCTTCGATGAGGCTGTGGCCGATATCCCGGATGGCGCAACGATCATGATAGGCGGCTTCGGCACAGTAGCCAGTTGTCCCACGTGTCTGCTGGAGGCTCTGGCTCGTAAAGGGATAAAGAATCTTACCACGGTGTCCAACACGACCGGCTTTGGCTCGGACGTATGGAAGCTTTTGGGCTACAAGTTCTCTGAGGACATGGATATTCTGGTCAGGAATGGCCAGATAAAGAAGTCCATTGTAGCCGCACCCGTGAGCACTATCTACCAGAATACCTTCGAGAAACTGCTCCGGGCAGGGAAGGTGGAGGTAGAGATGGTTCCCCAGGGAACCCTGGCAGAGCGGATCAGGGCAACCAGAGCGGGGCTTGGAGGTGTCTACGTACCGACTGGCGTTGGCACGGTTGTGGAGCAGGGGAAGGAGAAGAAGGTTATTGATGGCCGTACTTACCTGTTGGAGTTGCCCATCAAGGCAGATTTTGCCCTGATAAAGGCGCACAAGGCGGACCGCTGGGGCAACCTGGTTTACAGGAGGACGTCAAGGACATTCAATGCTACCATGGCCGGGGCAGCCAGGGTGACCGTTGCTGAAGTAGATGAGATTGTAGAACTGGGCGAACTGGACCCTGAGGTCATTGTCACCCCGGGGATATATGTGGACAGAGTGGTAGTGCGGCCCAAGGAGATCAAGGTTGATGACAAGCCCATCAGCCAGGAAGCCCTGGAGTCTAACAGGAGAATGAAGGAGAGAGGGAGCAGCTAAGGAGGAAAGCATGGAGGAGAAGTTCAGACTTGATAGACAAACGATGGCCCTTCGCGTGGCCAGGGAATTCCAGGACGGCGATCATGTCAATCTGGGGATAGGTATCCCTGTTCTGGCGTCGAACTATGTTCCTGCGGGGAGAGAGGTGGTGTTTCACAGTGAGAACGGCGTGCTTGGTTTTGGCGAGGTACACACCGCAGGGGAGGGAGATCCTGATTTTGTGAATGCCGGTGGCCAGCCGGTATCGATCATTCCAGGGACGAGCTTCTTTGCCCATGATGAGTCATTCTCTATTGTCAGGGGTGGGCATCTGGACATCAGCGTTATGGGAGGACTTCAGGTCTCGGAGAAGGGCGATCTGGCCAACTGGTTGGTACCGGAGAGGCAGATCGGCACCATTGGCGGTGCTATGGACCTGGCTGTAGGAGCCAAGAGGCTTATCATTGCCATGAATCATGTTACCAAGGACAATCACCCCAGGATAGTGAAGAAGTGCACCTACCAACTGACAGCCGTAGAGTGTGTTGACCTTATCGTAACGGACATTGCTGTCATTGAGGTGACAAAGAAGGGACTTGTTCTCAAAGAAGTGGCCCCGGGGTGGACGCCTGAGGAAGTGCAGAAGCTGACCGAGCCTAAACTCATTGTCGCTCCTGACTGCCGCGACGTTGAGCTGTGATGTAAGGCAGCGAATATTGGGCTATGTCTGGCCCCTGGAAGCAATGCAGCGCTCCAGTGGCCATTTCATTTGGACTGATTGATCTACCGGGCACTTGATCTCATGGTGTATAATCCTCTTCGAGGGTTTGAAAGGAGGCCATGGCTATGAATGTAGAACATGTCCCGGGTAAGAATGTGGGGCGTACGATGTTGTATGCCTTGAGTACCTGCCCCTGGTGTCAGAAGACCAAGAAATTACTGAACGAACTGGGCGTGGAGTATTACTATATAGACGTTGACTATCTGGACGGCGCTGAGAAAGAGAAGGTTATGAACGATGTCAAGAAATGGAACCCTGCTTGTTCTTTCCCGACCCTGGTGCTGAATGACAAAAAGTGCATCGCTGGCTTCAAAGAAAATGAGATCAGAGAAGCCTTGAAGTTGAAGAAATGAATAGCCAGGTGGCAATAAACCCGGACGAAGTCGACAGGCTTTACCAGAGGCTCAGAAGCGAAGCTGAGTCGGGGGGGTACCATCTCAACCCCGATGTAGAGTTTGCCAAAGATCTGGTGAAGGGGTTGCTGGTCAACGAGAAAAGGTATGGGTACCAGGCCTGCCCCTGCAGGTTGTCTGCCGGGCTGAAGGAAGAGGACCTTGATATCATCTGCCCCTGCGATTACAGAGACACTGATGTCAGCGAGTATGATGCGTGCTATTGAGGCCTCTATGTCTCGCAGGCCGTCGTGAACGGTCAAAAGACGGTGGGAAGCATACCGGAACGTCGCCCACCGCCTGAACAGAAGAAGAAGCCGAAACCCGCGCCGGTTCAGGGTGGCCTGGGGGCGCTCCCTTTGCCGGTGTGGAGATGTAAGGTCTGTGGCTATCTGTGTGCCCGGGATGGGCCACCTGAGGTATGCCCGATATGTAAGGCCAAAAAAGACCGCTTCGAGCGCTTCATTTAAGGTGGCATCAACATCCGCAGTAAGGAGGAGGCAAGATGTTTTGTTGGAAGTGCGGTGCAGAAAACAAAGAGGGAAGCAACTATTGTAGCAAGTGCGGTGCGTATCTATCTTCCGGGCGCACTAAACCGGAGATGGTTGTCAGCCAGATTAGCGTAGCCTATCCGGAAGCGGAGGATCTGCACCTGAAGATTCGTGCCGGGGGCTGCCGGTTCAAAATCAAACCTGGCGATGGCATGGAGTGGGTTTCCGGCACCTATGAGTACCCTTCCGGCATGAGGGCAACGAAGATTGACCGAAAAGGAGGGACAGTCAAGCTTACCCAGGAACATGATGTGGGTGACCTGGGAGGCTATTTCAGTGGTGTCCCCCAGTTTGAGCTGACGCTTGGGAAAACCAGGCCCTACATGCTGACGCTCGAGATTGGGGCCAGTGAGAGCAGCTTCGATCTGGGAGGTCTGCCCATAAACCATCTGGTCATCAAGCAAGGCGCTGGGAAGGTTGACTTCGATTTCTCCGCACCGAATCCACAGGCCATGACGTCACTCAATCTCACTGCTGGAGCCGTCAACATGGAGATGAAGAACCTGGCCAATGCTAACTTCAGCGACATGATTGTTGATGGTGGAGCAGCCTCTTACAAGTTTGACTTCGGCGGCGTACTGCAGCGCAACGCACAGGTGAAGATCACCGCTGGCGTGTCCTCGGTGGAGATTCACGTCCCTTCCTCCACTTCCGCAAGGATTGTCTCTAAGACGACTTTGGGTGGCCTGGATATAGGAGATGGCTTCACAAAGAAAGAAGGGGCTTTCTCTACTGAGGCTGCTCTGGCGCGCAAAGACCCTATCCTGGCAATATTCGCCAGTGTTACGCTGGGGTCTCTAATCCTGCGGACGAAGTGACAATGTCTGCGTATAGGCTGGGGCGAGATTGGAGTACCATATCTTATCACGTTTGTTTTGGCCTGATAGCGCCGAAATGAAACAGTTTCAGAAGGAGGAAAGTTATGTCCAGTGGTATTGTTGGTTTTATCAAGTCTCTACTGGGAATCTGTGAGACAAAACCGCTGAGTCAAGATCAGTGGAGCCTTGAGGGAGACAAGGTACGGGTGAAGCTCAGCCAGAAGCCGGATGTCATTGTCAAAGGAGGAGGTGCTTACCTTAAAGGCCAGGGGCTAAAGCAGCCGATCCTTGTGGTCAGGACTGATGATGACAAATATCTTGCCTTCAGTGACCGCTGTCCTCATGCTCATCGGAAGATCGACCCCATGCCAGGGAAGGGTATGCTCCGCTGCTGCAGCTTCAACCATTCCACCTTTGATTACGAAGGGAAGAGTCTCAGTGGCCCGGCCAAAGAGTCGTTGGCGCGCTATACCGTGGAGATGGACAAGGGTGATCTTCTAGTCAAACTGTAAGTTGCTGGCGCTACAAAGGATTCCTCTCGAAATTCACGTAGCTTCGGAAGTCTTGCTCTATTACTCTGTGGGATAAGGGAAGCCAAACTCAGAGAGGCAAAGAGGAAGCTGCCGGATGTGCACACCAAGGTATTTGACTTGTCAAAAGCTGTCCTCATTGGTATTGTGGTGCTCATCGGATATGCTATTTGGGCTAAGTAGGGACACAATGTGGCCATGATGAAAGCCATAGTCGGGCTATGATGCACGGAACAGAAGAGGGAGATACAAAGATGAGAGTGTGTCCTTCCTGCGAGAAGCAAATGCCAGAGGATGCCATATCCTGCCCTCGCTGTGGCAAGAAAGTTGAGACCGGGGAATTAGGATCAGCTTTCATTCAAGAACAGCTGAAGGACCGCAGACGCAATAGGACAGCATTGTTAATCATTGTTTTTATTTTTACTGTTTTGGGGAGTATCTTTCTGGCTTTCGGGGATGATGTTGTGATGGCAGTACTTGCCTTTGTGATAGCGGCCTTTAGCTTCGTTTTGTCTGCGTACCATGGTCTTAAGATTGGGAAATTGAAGTGGCAGATTAAGGGACAGTGATAGATGCTTTCCCCAACAGACCGGAAACTCCTCAGAAGTTGCCCTTATTGGATTTCAAGACAGCGGCATCTTATAGAACTTCAGAAGGTGCTAGAATTTCACCTTTGACTTTCCTCCAACATTGAGAGGAAATGCGTAAACTGGGAGGTGATTGATGAGAAATCGCGGACAAGAGATCGGTCTATCGGTAGTTTCCTTACTTCGACTCCTGGCAGTGCTCGCATGGGCGTCTGGGTTGGCATATACCATCTTCTCGGCGATTGACTACGCCGACCATAGCTCCAGCACCTTCTCAGGGGCGATATCAGTTTTCTGCTTTGGCTTGATGATGACGATCCCGGCGGGAGGCGTCTTATTCGGTTTGTCGGCGGTTATTCTATCCCTTGACAAGTCGAAAGCCAGCCGAAATGCTTCGGACCAATCAGAATCAACCGGGTAGAGATCGGGGCGCGTATCCAAGCTGAGGTTGGGCTGGTACAATTGTAGAGCACTTGCTTCCCAAGCAAGGAGTCGCGATTTCGAATCTCGTCACCCGCTCCAGCTTTCCTGAAGGCTGCTGATCTCCAACTTTTCGCTTTGCTTTGCTCATGCGTAATATCCTATCTTTTGAAATCCTCATCGTAAAGGTTTCCAAAGTAAGCTCACTTCAAAAATGCTTTCTGACCGTGTTTGCAGCCGTTCAAAATCTTAGATTGTGAGGGCAAGGCTTAACCCACTTAGGCGATGGGGGGAATCCGTTCGATTAGGAAGCAGATTACTCCTATAATAGTCTAGGCGTATATTGAGGGGAGGTTCAATGGATTTTACTCTTACAGAGGATCAGCAGATCTTTCAGCGAATGGTGAGAGAGTTTGCCACCAACGAGCTGGAGCCGGTAGCCAAGCAGGTGGATGAGGAGGAGAGGTTCCCTGTAGAAAGCATCAGGAAAATGGCCCAGCTTGGCTTGATGGGGGTGACTATCCCGGAAGAATACGGGGGGAGTGGGGGGGATAGCACCCACCTTGTCATTGTGGTGGAGGAGATCGCTCGCGCCTGTGGCGGTACCAGCGCGGTATATCTTGCCGCTCTATCTCTGGCCTGCTATCCCATCTACAAATTCGGCACAGAGGAGCAAAAGCGTCGTTTCGTAGTCCCTCTTACCAGGGGTGAGAAACTGGCCTGTTTTGCACTGACCGAACCCGGTGCGGGGAGCGATGCCGGTGCCCTGAGCACCACTGCTGTCAGGAAGGCAGATAAATATGTTATCGATGGAACCAAGATTTTCATTACCAACGGTGCCGAAGCAGATATCGCCGTTGTATTTGCCACCACAGGTAAGTCTCTGCGCCACAAGGGTATCGTGGCTCTGGTGGTAGAGAAGGGCACGCCAGGGTTCTCAGTAGGTAAGAAGGAAAAGAAGCTGGGTATCAAGGCATCCTCCACTGCTGAACTGGTGTTTGAAGGCTGTGGAGTGGGTGTTGAGAACCGACTGGGAAATGAAGGCGACGGCTTCAAGGTTGCCATGGGAGCGATAGACTCAAGCAGGATAAGCGTTGCTGCCCAGGCGGTAGGTATTGCCCGTGCCGCCCTGGAAGCATCTGTGAGCTACACCCAGAATCGGCAACAGTTTGGGCAAGCCATTTCCAGTTTTCAGGGCATACAGTGGATGCTGGCTGATATGGCAACAGCTATTGATGCGGCACGTTTGCTCACCTATAGGGCGGCGTATCTCAAGAATCAGGGTCTGCCCTATGTCAAAGAAGCCGCTATGGCAAAGCTCTTCGCTTCCGAGACTGCAATGAAAGTCACTACCCAGGCAGTTCAACTCCACGGAGGCTATGGATACATTAGGGATTACCCGGTGGAGCGCTACTTCAGGGATGCCAAGATAACCGAGATATATGAGGGGACCTCTGAGATGCAGCGCATGACCATTGCCAGACAGCTTCTGGTTTAGTCTGCACCAGAAATAAACGTATATCTTGAGGAGGTAAATCTATGACTACCAAGGATGTCTACCTGGAACTGGCAGAGATGATAGACAAGAACGACCCGCATGTAGTGGGTGTGCCGGTGACACCGGCAATGTTGAAGGTTCTGAGCTTGCAGTTCACCCCTGATGAGGCTCGCCTGGCTCTTCAGATAGGTACCACCGGAGGCAAACTCAGCGAGCTCTCGGCCAAGACGGGCGTTGACAAAGCCAGGCTCAAGAAGAGGCTGGAGGCCATGGCCTACAAAGGCACAATGTGGATCGATCCCGGCAAGGAGGATCCGGCTTATCGGGTTCTGGGGAGCTGTGCTCCGGGACTTGTCGAGACGGGTCTCTTCGGCAATATACGGTTTTCCTACGATGTGGAATTGGGCAAAGCGCTTCATCAGGCTCTATATGAATGGGCCAGAGATAGACTGTGTAAACTGGGTTTCCCTTTTGCCCCCATATGGGCTCATCCCTGGGTACTACCCGACGATGCCCGTCCAGAGGAGAACCTCATTTATTTCCTGAAGGCACAGAATTATTTCTGTGTGTCCACCTGTCCCTGCCGCCTCTCACATTGGCTGTCGGAACCGGACAATCATTGCAATCATATGCTGGAGACGTGCCTTCACTCTGGAGATACCGCCCGATGGTGTGTCGAGCATGGTATGGGCCGCGAGATCACCCTGGATGAGGCCCTTAACCTTCTACGCAAAGCGAACGCAGATGGGCTGGTTCACAGCATCAATATTGAAGGCTTTATATGTAATTGCTGCACCGATTGCTGCCCCCTGTTCATGGGCTTGAATCAACTGAAAACCAAAACAATGATCCCATCCCCCTTTATACCCAGTATCGATAAGGATGAATGCAATGCTTGTGGCTCGTGTATTGATATCTGCCCCGTAGGTGCCCTGAAGATGGGCGAAATCCCTATAGTCGATGTAGACATCTGTATAGGATGTGGTCTATGTGTTACGCACTGCCCTCCTGAGTCGATCAAATTGGTAAGAAGATCCACACAGGTTGAAGTACCGGAAGAAGTAAGGAAAAATATAGGATAGTATTGCAGACGGAGTGCCAAAGTTGTTGTTTTGAAACCAGAGACATGTGGAGGCCTGATTTTAGAGATTGACATATCGAAAGAAGGAAGGGGAAATTGGCTGAACACACGGTGCGTATCCAGATTGCGTGCTGAGAGAATCTGTCAAGGAGGTTGTCATGGCTGAGAAAGGCAGGGCTGCGATTTACAGGGGTCTGGGCCAGCCTATGGAGATAGTGGAATATCCCGTCCCTGACGCTGAACCGGGGGCTATCCTGGTCAAGGTTTCGGTGGCCAATATCTGTGGTTCAGACCTCCACATGTGGCGTGGAGACATGAACCTGGGGGCCATAGGGGCACCATTGCCAACCATTCTAGGTCATGAGATGACAGGCAGGATTGCCAAGCTTGGCGAGGGTGTTGCCACCGATTCAGCGGGCCAGCCGCTGGCGGTAGGCGATCGCGTGGTATATCCCTACTTCAATTCATGCGGACGCTGTCCTGCTTGCCTGAAAGGGAACCATGCGAGTTGTCCCCTGAACCTTATGTATATGTACACTTCGGAGGCACCACCTCATTTTGTAGGGGCCTATGCTGACTACTATTACCTTCGCGCGAGTTATCCGGTTTTCAAGGTTCCGGATGACCTGAGCGATAAGATGGTGGCTTCTGTTAATTGTGCCCTGTCTGAGGTTATCTATGGCCTGGAGAAAGCAAACCTGAAATTCGGAGAGACGGTCGTCATCCAGGGTGCCGGCGGTCTGGGTATCAACGCTGCTGCTGTAGCTAGAGAGATGGGTGCCAACAAGATCATTGTCATAGATGGCATTACTCAGCGCCTGGAGCTGGCCAAGGCCTTTGGCGCCGATGATCTGATTGATATGAGGGAGTTCAAGACTCCGCAGGAACGGGTGCAACGGGTAAAGGATCTCACCGGAGGTTGGGGAGCAGATGTGGTTGCCGAGCTGGTGGGGAGTCCCAGGGCCATCCCTGAAGGACTCGACATGCTCTGCAACGGCGGGCGCTACCTGGAAATGGGCAACATCAGCCCATTTCACGGGACATTCGAGGCTGATCCCGCTTTCCTGGTGATGGGCTCCAAGAGCATCTTCTGCGTTGCCATGTATGGTCGCGATACTATCAAGAAGGCGCTTGATTTTCTGAGCCGTACCAAGGCCAAATACCCCTTTGAGAAGATTATTTCCCGTACCTACCGGTTGGAGGAAATCAACAAGGCCTTTGAGGAGCAGGACAAGGGCCTGGTCTCCAGGGCTGCCATTGTTATGTAGATCCTGGTTATGGGTAGGGTGACATTTTCCCTGAATGCTTAACCCCTGTCATAATCGTAGAACATCCACACTCTCCATCCCAGACAATGACAGTGACCGTCACTGTATCGGTCACGCTTGCGGAAAGAAGAGTAACCGTCTTCGAACTGTAGGATATCGTTGCACTTGCCGGCAATCCCGTCAGGATTGCTGCAGTAACCAGGATGGACAGCAGTGCTTTTTCATGTCTTCTTACACTCCTTTCGCCACATGCCCGTAGGGGCACTTGAGCAGTCTTGCAGACAATCGGCAGACTGCACTGAAAGTATACCTAAGTATAGTACACATGTCATCAACTGAGCCTGGGGCCGAATTGAGTCAACTTCCTGCGAAGCAGCCAGACCATCGCGGTGCAGAACAGTAGCGCCATGGCAATCATCCCCCATTGGGATAGGGTAGGAACTGCAGGGACTGAAGCAGGGTGGGCAATGTCCGTCCCGGTAGGATCACCAACAGGAATAGTAACCGGGTCATCGGTAGACTGAGGCGCAACTTCGTTGCATGAGATTAGCCCCTGGTTGTATACACGGGTCACGGTAGGAGAGAGTGGACTGTTAATGGTAACGCGGAAGGTGACGGTGACGATTTCCAGACCTAGCCCTTGGAGTGTTCCTACGTTTATCCCTATTGAAGTATCGCCGGGATTGTTCCCCGAGGTTACCACGCCCTTGGTAGTGGTAACGGAGCCTACCACCAGGGTGGTGTTGATATCTGGGTCGTCAGAGAAGACAACTCCGGTGGCATCCGTATTGCCACTGTTCCCAAAGGTCACCTTATAGAGCAGGGTATCGCCAGGACTGACTACGCCGTTGCTATCGGCATCGGTAAACAGGCTAGCACTCTTGGAGGCAGGATCGATAGCTACTGCCGCGGCGCAGTTGGCCAGGACGGTGTAGTTACCGTGCATGGTGATGGTGGTGCTGGCCGCATTGACATCGGCCACGTTGGCAGTATCACCAGTCCAGTTCACGAAATGGTAACCGTCGGCC
>JAPLHP010000066.1 GCA_026389585.1 Chloroflexota bacterium
TCATGGTCAAACGCCTGCTCCGCAGTAATGGACACAAGCCAGGTCCGCATCATCCATGGCGTAGATCTTACAAAGCCTTTTATGACAAGGGGTGACAAATTCGCTGAACAATTAGGGTGACATTTTCGCTGGACAACAACAATTGCATGTACAAATTGAATCGCCACAGGGCATCAAACCTAAAATAAATCCATTAAGGAGCAATCCAAACTGCTTCAGATAGAGCCTGGCTGGCACTCTGACCTGGCTGGAGCATGGAGAGGACGGGAAATATAACAGACACAGAGGCACAAGGTCAGATTAGTGCTTTACATTACTATTGAACTTGATTTATGGTAATCTGGCAAGATAGTATCGTGCAATTCCAGCGAGATGCAAGGGAGGCAAGCAATGCCAGTAGATGTCAACTTGATGCTTGGTGGCGAGGCGGGACAGGGGGTACAAGCTGCGGGCTATGTCATGGCCAAAGCTTTGGCCCGCGGCGGCTATCATATCTTTGCTGATCAGGACTATGAGTCCAGGGTAAGAGGAGGACACAACTTCTTCCGGATCAGGGCAGCAGACAGAGAGGTAGGAGCTATTTCTGAGGCACTGGATGTGCTGCTGGACTTCAACGGAGAGAGCATCGACTTACACAAGAAGGAGTTAGCCGATAAAGGCGTCGTGGTTTTTGACAAGGACAAGGTGAAGAATATCGATGGCAGCATAAATCACTTCGGGGTGCCTCTGGAACAGCTGGCAGAGGATGCTGCTAAGAACAAGATCATGTCCAATGTAGTGGCTCTGGGAGTAACCATGTCTCTGTTGAACTATGATCTCGATTTGTTGGGCAATGTAGTGTCGGAACATTTCGGTGCCGGCGATGCAGGCAAAGCCAACGTTGCCGCCGCCACTGCCGGATATCAATATGCCAGGGCAAACTTCAAAGGCGATTTCATCAAGCATCTCAGCCCAACAGGCAGGTCCAAAAGGATGCTGCTTGACGGCAATCAAGCTATTGCCCTGGGAGCAATGGCCGCAGGCTGCAAGTTTGTGGCAGCATACCCTATGACTCCTTCTACTTCCATAATGGAGTATATGGCAGCCAAAGCCGACGACTTTGATCTTGTTGTAGTGCAGCCAGAAGATGAGATCGCAGCTATCAATATGATTATTGGGGCCGCTTTTGCCGGGGTGCGAGCTATGACCGTCACCTCAGGAGGCGGGTTCTGCCTCATGGTTGAGGGATTGGGGCTGGCAGGCATGACGGAGACGCCCATTGTAGTCGTAGACGGCCAACGTGCCGGCCCGGCTATCGGTCTGCCCACCAGAACAGAACAGGGTGACTTGGAGTTTGTCCTTCATGCCTCGCACGGTGATTTCCCCCGGGTAGTGCTGGCTCCCGCTACCATACAGGATGCCTTCTGGATCACTGTCAAGGCTTTCAATCTGGCGGAAGAGTACCAGCTGCCTGTGATTATTCTTAGTGACCAGTATCTGGCCAGTTCCTATGCTACAGTAGAGACCTTCGATCTTTCCCGGGTAGAAATCAAGAGAGGCCAGCTCCTCCCGGAGTCAGAGATAGCCAAGTCAGGAGAGTATCGAAGGTATGAGATCACGCCATCAGGCATATCCCCTCGGGCTCTCCCTCTTCAGCAGAGGGCCCTGGTGGTCTCCGACTCTGATGAACATGACCAGGAAGGGCACCTGATCGAGGATGCTGAGACCAGGACTGCCATGATGCTGAAGCGGCTTCGCAAGCTCGAAGGGCTGAGAAAAGAGATCGCTGAACCTCGGATCTATGGTCCTGCACAGGCTGAAATGACCCTTATAGGTTGGGGCAGCACCTACGGCGCTCTCAAAGAAGCAGTAGACCTCTCAAATCGGGACGGTCTCAAGGTGAATCTGGTGCACTTGAATGAGATATGGCCTTTCCCTGCTGAGGCTGTGACCCAGGCTCTCCAGGGAACCAAGATCAGATACGCCGTAGAGAACAATGCCACTGCTCAGTTGGCCCATTTGCTTCGGGCTGAGACCGGCTATCAAGTTACGGGTAAGATACTCAAGTTTGATGGCCACCCCTTTTCCCCCGGTGACATCGTGAGAGAGCTCAAGAAGGAGGTAGCCTGACGATGGTAAAGATGTCTGATTATGCAGGAAAGCCTCCTGCCTGGTGTCCAGGGTGCGGGAATTTTGCCATTCTGACGGCGGTTAAGCGAGCCCTTGTTGAACTCGATATCGAACCTTATAGAGTATTAATGGTCTCTGGCATCGGCCAGGCAGGCAAGTTGCCTCACTATACCAGATGTAATGTGCTCAATGTCCTTCATGGCAGGACTCTTCCTGCTGCCGCCGGAGCAAAGATAGCCAATCCGGAATTGGTGGTTATCGCTGTAGGGGGAGACGGAGATGGCTATGGCGAAGGTGGCAACCATTTCCTCCATTCCCTACGCCGGAATCACGACATCACGTACCTGGTACACAATAACCAGGTCTATGCTCTGACAAAAGGACAGGCCTCTCCCACCAGTGATCTGGGCTTTGTCACCAAGACAACCCCTCATGGAGCATGGATGCCCTTGAATTCCTTGGCTGTGGCCATCGCCGCTGGTGGCAGCTTTGTAGCCAGAGGATTTGCCGGAGACGTCGACCACCTGGTCGGGCTGATCAAAAAGGGAATGCACCACCGGGGTTTTGCACTTATTGATATCCTCCAGCCCTGTGTTTCGTTTAACCATAAGAATACCCATGCCTGGTATCGGGAAAGAGTCTACAAGCTGGAGGACACCGATTACGATCCCAGCAACAGGCTGGCTGCCTTTGAAAAGTCGCAGGAATGGGGAGACAGGATACCCATCGGGGTGATCTACAGGGAAGACAGAGCTACCTTTGAAGAGCAAATTCCAGCCCTGAAGAAGGGCTCACTGGTGAAGCAAAAGATTGATCCCAGGCAGGTTGAGGTTTTGATGCAGGAGTTCGTATAGCGGTTGGACGGATATATAATGTTCACCGATCCAGGATTGGTGAGGCTCTTTGAGCCAATGCTGTTAAACGCCGGTAGCTGGCAGCAGGATCAGTCTGCAGGAATACGGCACTGCCCACACAGATAAAATCAACACCAATTTGGGCAATGCGAGCAACATTGTTTTCCTTGATGCCCCCATCAACACCTATTTTGACATGAGGTACAGTGCTATGGAACTGAGCCATCTTGTCCATAACACCAGGTACAAACTGACTGCCATAGAAGCCAGGATGGACTGTCAAGAAGAGTACGCAGTCCACTTCATCGACCAGCGGGAGGATTGCCGAGATAGGTGTGTCCGGGTTGATAGCCAACCCTACACTCAAGCCGAGACGCTTTGCCTGAGAAATGATGTCTTCTGGCAAAGGAGTAGCCTCAAAGTGGAAGATGACCTTCTTCGCACCGGCCTTCTGAAAGCATTCAAGGTATTTCTCAGGCTGTTGTACCATGAGGTGGACTTCCCAGTTGAGCTTTGTGGATAACGCAGCGATATTCTCACAGCCTATGCTGCATGAAGGCACGAATCGGCCATCCATAATATCGAACTGCACATAGTTGGTGAAGGTTTCTGCCTGACGTATCATAGTCTCGAGGGACTTAGGATCGTCAGTTAGAATAGCAGGCACAATCTGACTGAACTTGCCCATCACCATCTCCTCTTCACACTGAATATCGCTAACCATAGGCATGTTACTATAGCCGTGGCACAAACAACTGTCAAAGCAGTCAGGGTATTTTCTCCCGGATCAGAGGTGATTGTAGGTAGGGGAAACAGAAGATGTCAAGGACACGACTAGTGTGATATTCTCCCTTGTGCTTGGTTGTGGGGCTGATCTATAATCAGCCAGAAGGATTGGGCCGATTTCTGATGCTGAAGATTGTACGTTTCTTATTGCTGTCTGTTGTGTTCGCCTCTGCCCTGATAGCGACCAGCGTTCATGCCGATGCACCGTTTGTCTATGTACTCAAGGTAGACGGGACGGTGAATCCGACCCTGGTCAGCTATATCGACCGGGGCATCACCCGGGCAGAAGAGGATGGCGCGGCTGCCTGTATTATTGAGTTGAATACACCCGGGGGGTTGCTTTCCTCCACAGAGGACATAGTCAGCCGCATCTCTCAAGCCAGTGTTCCCGTTGTAGTTTACGTACCAAGCAGCGGATGGGCCGCTTCAGCGGGGGCCTTTATCACTCTGGCTGCTGATGTAGCTGCGATGGGACCTGGGAGTGTGATCGGGGCGTCAACCCCCATAGCAGGTGGAGGAGGAGAGCTTTCCGGGGATGAAAGAAGCAAGGCGGTTAACCTGGCACGGCAATGGATGAAGAGCATCGCCGAAGAACATGGCCGGAACGAGGAAGCAGCTATGGCTGCCGTGACGGAAGCAGCCTCCTTTTCACCTGCAGAAGCATCCGGGATGGCAGTCCTGTCCCGGGAGAACCAGGAAATCCTCGGTGTGGAACGCCTTGATCCCCCGCTCATCGACGACGCCGGTGCCGTGGATATTGAGGAGCTTATGGAAAGACTCAGCGCAGGAATAACCCTCGCCAATGGGGAGACATTCACTATCCCGGCTGGTGTCAGCATCCGTTACATTAACATGAGTGCGTTGGAGCGGTTTCTCTTTGCCATCAGCGATCCCAATATTGCCTATATCCTTCTCAGTATCGGCGCACTCGGTATCCTGGTAGAGCTGCTGCATCCGGGGATTATTCTGCCTGGAGTAATGGGCGGGGTCTGTCTGCTCCTCGGCATATACTCCCTGGGCATGTTAGGTGCCAACTATGCCGGAACCATACTGATTATACTTGCCTTTGCGCTTTTTGTGGCTGAGGCTTTCACCACCACTTTTGGTTTGCTCTTTGCAGGGGGTATAATCTCTCTTGTGTCAGGCTCCCTGCTGTTATTCAGCGGTACACCTTTCGAAATTGACCCCTGGCTTATCGCCGTAGTGGTGGCCTTCTTCAGCGCTATCGCTATCTTTCTCATCACTGTTATCGTCAGGGCACACCGAAGCCCAATCACCACAGGGCGAGAGGGACTGATTGGGCAGACTGCCGTAACACGAACACCACTTGACCCCAAGGGAACAGTTTTCGTTGAAGGGGAGACCTGGAATGCCTGGGTCGAGAGCGGCACTATTGAGGCTGGAGAGGAGGTGGTAGTGACCCAGGTTGAGGGGCTACGGCTGAAGGTAGTTAAGAAATCTAAGCAGGAGGTGAAATAATGGTTTTTGTATGGATTGCTGTGGTCGCCGTAATATTTCTGCTGCTGATCTTTACGGCAGCAATTAGAGTCGTAGCTCAATATGAGAGGGGAGTCGTGCTTCGGCTGGGAAGGTTCACCGGCATTAGAGAACCAGGGCTGCGGCTGATTATTCCTTTCATTGACCGGATGTGGAAGGTAGATACCCGCATAGTGACTATGGATGTTCCAGCACAGGAAGTGATTACCCGGGACAACGTCACTATCAAAGTCGACGCCGTGATATATCTGCGGGTAATAAATGCAGATGATGCAGTGCTTAAGGTCGCAGATTATATTCGCGCTACCTCCCTCATTTCTCAGACCACTCTGCGTAGCGTTATAGGACAATCTGAGCTTGATGAGCTTCTGGCTCACCGTGACAAGATCAATGTAAAGTTGCAGCAGATTGTCGATGAACAAACAGGTCCCTGGGGGATAAAGGTGAGCGCAGTGGAGATCAAGGATGTGCTCCTCCCCGAATCGATGCAGCGTGCCATGGGGGCACAGGCTGAAGCTGAGCGAGACAGGAGGGCCAAGATCGTTCATGCTGAGGGCGAGCTGCAGGCATCCGAGAAATTAGTTCAGGCTGCGGCTATCCTCTCCACCCAACCTGCTGCCTTACAACTGCGTTATCTGGGTACGCTGAAAGAGATAGCTACCGAGAGGACAAACATGGTGATTTTCCCACTGCCCATAGATATTCTGACGGCCTTCATGGGCAAGGGGTCATCTTCAGGGAAGAGCTAAGAAACCACTTAAAACACCAAAAATGCTACAGCCTCCAGGGAATACTCTCTGGAGGCTGTCTTTGTTTGTGCTCTATCAAGCCTGGAAGCCCTGTCGGTGGTTACCTCAGCCACACGTCCAAACACATAGCCAGGAAGATCAGGCCCAGGTAAGGGAAAGCAGATATTTTATATACTTTCCAGGCATCGCGTGACGCGCCCGAAATCAGCAGACGAGCGCTGGCATAAACCATGACAACACCCAAAACGACCGCTACTGCGAGATAAAGGAAACCGAAGCCACCGCTGAAGTAGAGGGCTAAAGAGGCAGCCAATAGAGGTAATGACAGCAAAATAAGTGCCGGTACCGCCTTCCTGAATTCCCGGCTTAGAGGGAAGTACCTCACACCACCCTTGATGTAATCATCCCGGTTGGCAAGCATGACGCTCCACACGTGCAAGGGTATCCAGATACAGATCATCAGGCAAAGGAGAAGCAGTGGGAGTTCGAATTGAGGTCTGAAAGCAAACCAGGCAATCAGTACCGGAGCACAGCCTGATATAGCTCCAAGAAAGGGGCAGAGTACCGTCTTCCGCTTGATTACGGCAGCCAGAGTACCTATCAGGCCGAAGACAAAACAGAGGGGATGGAGAAACCAGGCCAGTCCCAGCGCGATTACTGTAAGCACTATCGTGAACCATAGAGCCTTCTCCGGAGGATCTATACGCTTAGACGGCAACACCCGCCGCTTTGTTCTCTGCATCCGGGCATCGATATTGCGGTCAATGTAGTTAGTCAGTCCATTGACTCCTCCGCTGCCCAGAGTGATGGCCGCCAAGGTAAGAAGGAGGCGACCCAATGAGGGCATTCCCTCGACTGCTATAATAGCAGTGCAGAGACCAATAAAGACAAGCAGGCTTGTTTCACGAGGCTTTAGTACCTCAATGTAGGTCCATAGTCTACCAGCCAGATTTCTCATCGTCTTTATCTCAATTATACAGCCATGCATCTGACCCTGGTATCATCCGTTTCCAAAACGGGCAGTTCCGTCTTGGAGAAATGACTTGACTCCATCCAGGGCATCTTGGCTGGATAGTACCAGCGCAGCTAGTTTTCGCTCCAGCTTAAGCCCTTCCTCCAGGCTCATATCGCCTCCCCTGACTATGGCCTCTTTAGCACATCTGACTGCCAGAGGAGGCAGCGTGGCTATTCGCCCGGCTAACGTCTCAGCAGTAGAAAGCAACTCTCTCCGGGGCACAACACGGTTCACCAGGCCAACAGCCAGAGCCTCTTGTGCATCAATCCAGCGATTGGCCAATAACATCTCCAGTGCCTTGGATATTCCTGTAGTCCGAGGCAGTGTCTGTGTGCCCCCGGCTGCAGGAATGATTCCCAGGGTTACCTCAGGAAGCCCAAACCGGGTACCCTCAGCAGCAATCCTCAGGTCGCAACAGAGCGCCATCTCGACACCCGAACCCAAGACATACCCATGGAGAGCAGCAATCAGAGGTTGTGGGAGGTTCAGAAACAGCCCCCAGACATCGCGTTCCCATCTCACCTGGCGTGCTATCACCGGCGACGGCGCAGTGAGAAACTCACTCAGGTCAGCCCCAGCACAGAAGGCCTTCTCACCAGCGCCCTTGAGAATAACCACCGCTACCTCAGTGTCTTCTCTTATGGCCCCCATTACTTGACATAATTCGTCGCGCATCTGAGTACTATAGATATTCAAAACATGAGGACGATTGAGGGTAACAAGCCCTATACCCCCTCGCTTCTCATAGATTATGGTCTGAAAGCTGCTTCCTATCTGGCCCGGGCACATAACTCTTCAACCTCGATCTCTGTATAGTACTTTCCGATATCGCTCAGAAAGTGGGCATCGCTATTACTCAGCAAGAGGAGGTGATGCTCTTCGGCCAATCGTCTTATCATGCCTTCGTCCATCTCATCATCATGAAGGGGATTTCTAAGCTCAAGGCCATGGATGCTCTGATCTATTCCAGAAGCAAGGTCTGCGACAGGCGGATAGCCAGGGTGCCCTATGAACCTGAAGATTACGTCGTCAGGAAGGTAGAGCACCACGACATGCAGCGATCCCTTGTAAATCTCCTGGCCCGGTATAACCAGTATCTCACCATTGAAATGCTGGTCAACTATCTCCTTTACCTTGTAGCCGTAGGCTCTGTTGTAATGCTCCGTGATGCCGATTCCATCCAGCCCACCGGCCTTAACCGCAGCTACGATCTCCTCTACAATGTCCACAGTAGGAGTATAACGGGAGGTTGCCTCACTACAATGGGTATGCAAGTCAAGCTTCAAACCAGCTAGCCTCTATTCTCCTTTGAAGCGAGGCTGTTTCTTCTCACGGAAAGCCTTTATGCCTTCAATGCGATCCTGGGTTGTCTGAAGAATCATGTAAAGATCACATTCGAGCCTCAGCCCCTGCTCCAAGGTTAGATCCATCCCCTTATTCACTGCTTCCTTGGCATACCTCATGGCAATAGGCGCCCTGGAGGCTATCTCCCTGGCCAGCTTCTCCGCTTCGGGAAGAACCTCGTGCGATGGGACGAGCCGGTGAACCAACCCAATACGATACGCTTCATGAGCATCGATGGGCTGAGCAGTAAGAATTATCTCCATTGTCTTGCCCCGACCCACAATCCGCGGCAGCCATTGTGTAATGCCACTCGCCGCAAGATAACCACGGCTGAGATCGGGAACAGCAAAAGAAGCCTCCTCTGAGGCAATCCTGAGATCGCAGGCTAGTGATAAAGCTAAACCAGCCCCGAAGGCATCCCCATTGACAGCAGCCACAACGGGACAGTGAATGGCTGCCACCACTGCTGCCACATTGTAGCGGAGAGTGAATTCCTTCAGCGCAGAGAGGGATGGTGGATCACCGAGGATATCTCCAGAAAATTGGCCCAGGTCTTCTCCAGAGCAGAAGTCTTTTCCTCCCGCGCCACTGATGATGACTGCCCTGGTATCCTGGTCGCGGGTAATTCTCTGGCAGACCTCCTCCAGCTCCACAGCCATTGGGATATCGATAGCATTGGCTGCCTCAGGGCGGTTAAGGGTTATGTAACTAACATAGTCCCTCTTATCATACACAACCGCCTTGTAGCTCATGAGGGACGTACTGCCTCCACCACTAAGACCATGATAGCCAACAGGTACAAGGAGTGTCAAGGCACAGAACTTAGTGATTGTCCCCGTGGGGCAGGACAAAAACGTAAGGCACTCCAGCCAGGGGGTGCGATTGCACCTGCACCACGGCGGAGAAGACCTGCCCTATTATATCTGGAGTCAGAACAGCAGAGGGCGTTCCATCAGCAAAGATGCGACCCTCTTTCAGCAGGACAAGACGCTGGAAGTAGAGTGAGGCCAGATTGAGGTCATGCATGGCAGCAATAATAGTGATGCCATGCTCACGGTTGAGTCTCTTCAGCAGTTGCAGAATCTCCACCTGATGGTTGATATCCAGATGCGCGGTTGGTTCATCGAGCAGGAGCAACCTGGGTTGCTGGGCCAGGGCCATGCCCAAGATTACCTTCTGACGCTCACCGCCGCTCAGCTCACTGAAAAACCTCTCTCTCAAATGCGTGATTCCCACCAACTCCATAGCCTGGTTGACCACAGCCCGGTCGCCTCTTGCTCCATCAGAAAATACCTTCAGAAACGGGGTTCGCCCCAGCATCACCACCTCCTCGACCCTGAAGGCAAAGGACATCTGGAACTGCTGAGGGACTACAGCCACCCTTTGTGCCACCGCCTTCCGCTTCGCACAGCGCAGATCAAGACCATCAAGGTGTGCTTCTCCTTCAGCAGGATGGAGAACACCGCCGATGAGCCTGATAAGAGTGGTCTTTCCCGAGCCATTGGGCCCAATCAGGCCAACCATCTCCCCCTCCTGAACGGAGAGATCGGTGTTCTCCAGCACTGGCCTGCCATCATAAGCAAAGGAAACACGCTCTAATCTAACAGCGTTCATGCTTAAAAGGCGTACTCCTTTCTGGTGCGTCGGAGCAGATATATAAAGAAGGGCGCCCCTACCAGGGCAGTGATTATGCCCACTGGTATCTCGCCCGAGGAAGTGAGGGTCCGGGCCAATAGATCAGCAATTACCAGGAAGGCAGCCCCCCCCAGGGCTGAGGCGGGTATCAGAAGCCTGTGTTCGGGCCCCAATACCAATCTCATTGCATGCGGAGTTACCAGACCCACAAATCCAATAAGGCCGCTAATAGATACAGCAGCGGCAGTCAAGACTGAGCCCAGGGCCAGAATTATGATCTTATCCCGTTCGACATTGATACCAACGTAAGCCGCCCCCTCCTCTCCCAGCGAGAAGGCATTGAGGCGAAACGCCAATAACCGAGCCAGCACGACGCCGCCAATAACGATCGGGGCAACAATGACTATCTGCCCCCAGCCGGTTACCGAAATACCGCCCATGAGAAACATGTAGACAGAGTTGATCCGGAGGTGCAGCCGGTCGCTCATTGTTATGAGGAGAAACATCAAAGCCGATAGCATGGCACTCACAGTAAACCCGGCCAGGAGCATGCTGACGACAGGCGTTTTACCACCCACCCGGGCCAGATAATAGACCAGCATGACAGTGGCCAGAGCTCCACCAAAGGCAAGCAGAGGCACCAGTCCGAAACCAAGAAAGGCCAGGCTGATCGGCAAAAGCATAGCTACAGTAATCCCGAGAGCCGCCCCGGCGGAGGTGCCGATAATGTAGGGATCAGCCATAGGATTACGCAGCAGTCCCTGAAAAAGCACCCCTGCTGTGGCCAGAGCTGCCCCTATCAGGGCGCCACCAACTACCCGGGGCAACCTCACCTGAAAGAGGATTGTCTCATCAACCGATCGCCAGGTAGGAGTGAAGTCAAAAACGGCCAGCTTATTCAGACTCATTTTGACCACATCTGGAAGAGAAATAGACACCTTCCCCAGAGCGGTTGCCATCAATAGACAAAGTCCAAGAAACCCCAGAAGCACCAACAAAACAGCTACCTGGCGATTCCTCTGCAAAACGGCCCGCATGTTCTTAATCACCTGCTTTCAACGCGGCGGCTCCATCAGTGATGATCACCACCCCTTGCAGGTCCAATGAGTGCAACAAACAGCATCCTCCAAATAAAAGCTGCTAACCCTGAGGCTCTCTGCCATGTGGTAAACGACGATTCTGCACAATGCAAAAGGGCAAAGGCCTCGTCAAAAGGGAAAACTTGACTCCGGCTCAGCCTGCGAGGGGGAAAGGGAAATCCCCTTACCCGGCAGAGCAAGGGGTTGTTACAGCGCTCTGGTCATATTTGCACCCTCTTTCTCCGCGGAGGCATCCAATCAGCCCGGCTGAAACGGTTTCAAGCCAAGGCTGTTTGACAGGGGTCGGCGTTCTGACTATCACAGCAGGCGGGACTGTGCCGGATTCTCACCGGACTTGCTTTCCAATTAAGCCCTCGCTCGTGCTCGGGCGCCCCTGTATCGGATATAAACTCTCGATCAATTATATAGGCAATACCATCAAAAAGGCAAAGGTTGTATTCCGCCTGCTTTGCTAGTATACTGACCTCACTAAACCAAGCTACCGCAGGGGAGCTCAGAGGCTGAGAGTTCTTCATCTTTACCCGAAGGAATGTGAGGGACAACCCTTTGAACCTGAACTCGGTAATACGAGCGTAGGGAGGCGGTTCAATATTGACCAGGAACCGTTGACTGAGGCTCTTGGTCTTTTTGGTTTTATGAGGAAAGCAGAATGACACAGCTTGAGTTGGCCAGAAAAGGCATTATATCTCCCCAGATGAAGCTGGTGGCGGAGAAAGAGGCGGTGGAGCCGGAGTTCATTCGAAGTGGGCTCGCTGAGGGAACCATCGCCATCCCGGTAAATCTCAGGCACACCAATTTGAGCCCTTGCGGCATTGGCAGGGGTCTGTCCACCAAGGTCAACGCCAATGTGGGCACCTCCTCCGACTACGGCACCATCGACACCGAACTGGAGAAGGTCCGGGTGGTTATGGAGTATAAGGCTGACGCCGTGATGGATCTCAGCACCGGAGGCAACATCACTGCCATCCGCCGTGCCATCCTGTCTTCATGTCCCCTTCCTCTCGGCACTGTGCCCATCTACCAGGCCGGCATCGAAGCGGTGGAGAGACGGGGAGCCATTATCAATATGACCGCCGATGACCTCTTTACCGTTATTGAGCAACAGGCAGAGGACGGGGTGGACTTCATGACTGTTCACTGCGGGGTGACCCAGAGGGCTCTGGCCCAACTGAAATCACAGAAAAGATTGACCAATGTGGTATCCCGGGGAGGAGCTTTCCTCATTGGCTGGATGCTGCATCACGATCAAGAAAACCCGCTATATGAACAGTATGACCGCCTTCTTGAAATAGCCCGTCGCCACGATATCACCCTGAGCCTTGGCGATGGGATGCGTCCCGGCAGTCTGGCTGATGCTACCGATCGCTGTCAGATTGAAGAGCTGGTCACTCTGGGGGGACTTGTGGAGCGCTCCTGGGTGGCAGGGGTCCAGGTCATGGTTGAAGGACCGGGCCATGTGCCCCTTGATCAGATCGTGACCAATGTGCAACTCGAAAAGCGCCTGTGCAAAGGAGCTCCCTTCTACGTGTTGGGACCTCTGGTAACGGATGTCGGTGCCGGCTATGACCATATCACGGCAGCCGTCGGTGGCGCTATCGCAGCAGCCGCCGGTGCGGACTTCCTCTGCTACGTCACACCTTCCGAGCACCTTTCTCTGCCGGACATCGATGATGTCAGGGAGGGTATCATCGGCACCCGCATTGCCGCTCACGCCGCCGATATTGTCAAAGGCGTAAAGGGGGCTGCCGACTGGGACAGGAAGATGTCCACCGCTCGCAAGAACCTGGACTGGGAGGAGCAAATCAGGCTTTCCCTCGACCCCGGGAAGGCACGACGTTTACACAGCCGCTTTGCCACTGAAGGAGACACGTGCAGCATGTGCGGCCCCTACTGCGCTATGGCCCTGGTGGAGAAATATCTGGGCACCCCGGTAGTGAAATGCGCTTTCTGAAGCCATATCTATGAATTCTGGTATGGGTGTCATTCCTGCGAAAATAATGGCCCGCTTCCATCCCCGGTGATTGCCTTATGGGCACAGGTGGAAATTCAGAGATGTAGCGCAGGTCTTTAGACCTGCCCCGGGCAGACCTGAAGGTCTGCGCTACTACTAACGGGAGGGGGGATAAGTGGTGCAGTCAAATGAACGCTGAGATCATCTCCATCGGCACTGAGATCCTCCTGGGAGAAATCACCGACACCAATGCGGGCTACCTGGCAGCCCAATTGCCTCTGCTCGGAGTGGATTTGCGCTGGATCACCGTGGTTGATGACAACCTGGAGAGACTGACTGAAGCCTTCGAGAGAGCCTGGGGGCGCTCTGACCTCATTCTCACCACGGGAGGTCTGGGGCCGACACAGGACGACCTCACCCGCGAGGCCATAGCCCGGATGCTGGGTGAAGAGCTCAAGGTCTCTGATGCACTGGGGCAGGAACTGCGAGCCATCTTCACCGCTATGGGAAGGGATATGCCGCCGAGCAACATCAAGCAGGCCACGCTTATTCCCTCTGCTCAAGGCATCCTCAACCCCAGAGGCACTGCCCCCGGGTGGTGGGTAGAAAGAAACCGGAAGATAATAGTGGCCATGCCTGGCCCGCCGCACGAGATGCAGCGTATGTGGGAGAAGGAAGTCATGCCCAGGCTTCACGAGAGGCTGCAGAAAGATGTAGTGCTCCTTCGCACCATCAAGTCCTTTGGCCTGTCCGAAGCGGAGGTGGATCAAAGGGCCAGCCCTCTTTTCTCATCGGTCAATCCCACCCTGGGCATCTACGCCAAGCCGGATGGCATTCATCTGAGGTTGATCGCCAGGGCCTTCAGGCGTGAAGAGGCCGAGAAAATGATTGCTCAGGCCGAGGGCCAACTCCGTGATGCCCTGGCCGATCACATCTGGGGCTTCGATGATGAAACTCTGGAAGGAGTGGTAGGGCAACTCCTCAGCCGACAGGGACTGATATTGGCTACTATGGAATCCTGCACCGGGGGTCTTCTGGCCAGCACCCTGACTGACGTCCCGGGAAGCTCCGCCTATTATAAGGGGGGCTTCGTGGCCTACTCCAATGAAATGAAGATCGCTCTGGGTGTCGATGGCCGGCTTATCGAAAAGCACGGAGCAGTGAGCCGCCAGGTAGCTGAGGCCATGGCGGAGGCAGCTCGGCAACAACTGAAGGCAGATATCGGCATTGGCATTACTGGTGTGGCCGGCCCGGACAAACTCGAGGAAAAACCACCGGGCCTGGTTTACGTCGCCACATCAGACAAAGCTGGGAGAAAATCGGCCGAAGGCAGATACCCACCCCGCCGGATAGACGTCAAACGCCGTGCCACCACTCATGCGCTGTTTCTGCTCAGGCAAAGGTTGCTCAAGCCAAATCCGAAATCCTAATATCTAAATCCCAAACAATATCAAAATTCAAAAGAGCCAAATCCGAGACTGCCACCCCACCACCGCCTCCATCTCTCTGAATTTCCCATTTCGGTATTTGAACTTGTTTAGAATCTAGAGCTCGAGACTTTGGGATTTGAAGGAAATCTATCGAAGATACGATTCTCATTCTCCTTGACCACCCGCTGATAGTGATGATATACTTACTGTCAGTAGGTACAATCAGGGGGTATACAAATGGTCATAGGACTGAAGAGGATGGGATAAGGGAGTAAACTGCTAGTCTAGTGTTTCATAAACTGCTTTACAACGAGCGAGCTTGTCAAGAATGGCTTTGGCGGAGGCTTTCCACATCAACGGTTTAGGGTCGGCATTGGATATTGTCAGGTACTCCTTAATGGCATGGATCAACTCAGGCACACTTCCGAAGCTTCCACGCCGCAGACGCTTTTCCGTCAACTCCCCCAACCAACGCTCAACAAGGTTCAGCCACGACGAGCTCGTGGGCGTGAAGTGCATCATGAACCG